>JANTGN010000010.1 GCA_024762895.1 Thiotrichales bacterium | reverse complement strand
CATGCGACAGGCACCACAGTCAGGGCCGGTAATCACGACCAGGGCAATGCCAGGGGTCTCCTCCAGGGCGTGATAAAAATTAAACTGATCCAGCGTTTGAATACGAGTCATAGGGTAATGTGGAGTGTTCAGAGAATAACGACCACAAGTCTGGCATAAATCAATACCGGGTGCATCGTGTCTGAAATAGAATGAAGTCATTCCCGGAACATTCCAAGACATCGATAACCAAAAGTCTTAAAATCAGATCTAATTAACCTTCACTCAGGAGCGGTCCATGAAAGTTCTTGTTATCGGCGGTGGTGGGCGAGAACATGCCCTGGCCTGGAAGATCGCTCAGTCTTCCCGTGTTGAAACCGTCTATGTGGCTCCCGGCAATGCTGGAACAGCCCGAGAAAAAGGCCTGGAAAACATCGATATAGCCGCTGAGGATATTGCCGGCCTGTTCCGATTTGCCAAGGATCATTCAATTGACCTGACCGTGGTGGGTCCTGAGGCCCCCCTGGTCGACGGTGTGGTCGACACCTTTCGGGATGGCGGCCTGAAGATCTTTGGCCCAACCCGTGACGCCGCTCAACTTGAAGGCTCCAAGGCATTTACCAAGGACTTTCTCGCTCGTCATAATATACCAACCGCCCGTTATGGCGTCTTTACCGAGATCAGTGAGGCGATGGACTTTATTCATGACCATGGCGCACCAATTGTGGTCAAAGCGGATGGGCTTGCTGCAGGAAAGGGCGTGATCCTCGCCGAAACCGTCGCAGAGGCCCAGGCGGCCGTCAAGGATATGCTGGCTGGCAATGCCTTTGGTGAGGCCGGACATCGCGTCGTCATCGAGGAATTTCTGCGCGGAGAAGAGGCCAGCTTTATCTGCATGGTGGATGGTAACAACATTCTGCCCATGGCTACTTCACAGGACCACAAGGCACGCAACGAAGGCGATACCGGACCCAATACCGGTGGTATGGGGGCCTATTCCCCGGCACCCGTCGTCACACCCGAGATTGAGGCACGTGTCATGCAGGAGGTCATCGAGCCCACGGTAATGGGTATGGCCACCGAAGGGCACCCCTACACTGGTTTTTTATATGCCGGCCTGATGATTGATGATAGTGGGACCTCCAAGGTCCTGGAGTACAATTGCCGCTTTGGCGATCCCGAGACCCAGCCGATCATGACCCGCCTGAAATCCGACCTTGTGGGCCTGCTGGAGGCGGGAATTGAGGGTTGCCTCGACCAGGTTCAGGCCGAATGGGACTCACGCGCTGCTCTTGGCGTGGTTCTTGCTGCTGAGGGTTATCCAGGTGCCTACCGAAAGGGCGACCCAATATCGGGGCTGGATGCCGATGATGGTGGCCAGACCTGCAAGACCTTTCACGCAGGCACCACTGAAGAGAACGGCCAAGTGGTCACCAGTGGTGGTCGCGTTCTCTGCGCCGTCGGCCTTGGCGTTAACGTCACCGAGGCGCAACAAACCGCTTATAAGCTGGTAAGCCAGATTAGCTGGCAAGGTATGAGCTATCGCCGCGATATCGGCCATCGCGCCATTGCCAGAGAAAAGAATTAAGGAGTTATGACAGATGACTACTAACGGCTTCAAGTATCAGCCACTGGGGAACGATCCCGCTGAGTTGCAACGTTCGATTCGAGCGCGCCTCATCCATACCGTAGGACGCGACCCCGAATTTGCCACACCCCGAGACTGGCTGCACGCCGTCGCCTACGCTGCCAGGGATCGGCTCATTGAGCGCAGGCTTTTTACGCGCCGACACTTTAACGAATGCAATTCCAAGCGGGTTTATTATCTTTCCCTGGAATTCCTGATCGGGCGTATGCTCATCAATGGCCTGCTGAACATGGGCTTTCTGGATGAAGCCCAGGAGGCGCTCGATGAACTTGGCGTCAACCTGGACCTAATCGCCGAACTGGAACCCGATGCCGCACTGGGTAATGGCGGCCTGGGTCGGCTTGCCGCCTGCATCATGGACTCCCTGGCCTCACAGTGCATGCCCGGTTATGCCTACGGCATACGCTATGAATTCGGCATGTTCCGCCAGGAAATCAATAATGGTCAGCAGATCGAACATCCGGATAACTGGCTACGCTTTGGCAACCCCTGGGAGTTCCAGCGCCCGGAACATAATTATGCCGTGCACTTCTACGGCCACCTGTCCTCGCATACTAATGAGCAGGGACAGGTCAAGCATTTCTGGGAAAACAGCGAAGAGGTCATCGCCCAGGCCTGTGATTACCCAATCCCGGGTTATGGTAGTCTGAACGCCAACAACCTCAGGCTATGGACGGCCCGTGCCTCGCGTGACTTTGACCTCGAATATTTCAACGAGGGTGATTACATCCGTGCCGTTGAGACTAAATCCGAGACAGAGACCATTTCGAAGGTCCTGTATCCCAATGACGCCACAGCGATCGGGCGGGAACTGCGCCTGAAGCAGGAATACTTTTTCGTCAGCGCCTCGCTCCAGGATATCGTGGCCCGCTATCTGCGCCGTGGCTACCGCATCGAGAATCTGCCGGATAAAACCGCCATTCAGCTTAATGATACCCATCCGGCGATCGCCATTCCTGAACTCATGCGCCTGTTAATGGATGAGCATGGCCTGGACTGGGATACCGCCTGGGGAATCACGGAGAAGACCTTCTCTTATACCAATCACACCCTGATGCCTGAGGCACTCGAGGTGTGGCCGGTCTCACTCATGGAGAAGGTCCTGCCCCGACATATGCAAATCATCTATGACATCAACTTCAAGTTCCTGGAATGCGTGCGTCATAACTATCCGGGTGAAAACGAACTCTTACAACGCGTCTCACTCATCGATGAGTCACATGACCGTAAGGTGCGTATGGCCTACCTGTCGGTTGTCGGCAGCCACAAAGTTAACGGTGTTGCCGCACTGCATACCGAGTTATTGAAAGACCACCTGTTCAGTGATTTTTATCGACTACTGCCAGAGAAGTTTGTCAACGTCACTAATGGCATCACACCCCGGCTCTGGTTAAACCAGGCCAACCGCCCCCTGGCCAAGTTGATTAATTCCAGGATTGGTAATAACTGGGTCAAGCACCTGGATGACCTGCGCAGATTAGAACAGGATATCGATGACCAGGCATTCATGCAGGAATACCATCAGGTCAAACAGGCCAACAAAAAACGCCTGGCCAAACTCATTCAGAGGGAGACCGGCGTCCAGATCAATATCGATGCCATGTTTGATATTCAGATCAAGCGTATCCATGAATACAAACGTCAGCTACTTAACCTGTTGCACTGCATTACGCTATACAACCAGATTCGTGAGGGACGTGCCGAAGATCGAGCACCCCGCGTAGTGATGTTCGCTGGCAAGGCAGCACCCAGTTATACGACAGCCAAGCTGATCATACGCCTTATTAATGATGTAGCGGACACGGTGAATAATGATCCACGCATTGGAGACAAACTCAAGGTCGTATTTTTCCCCAATTACGATGTCTCCAATGCCACCATACTCATTCCGGCCGCCGATCTCTCGGAGCAGATCTCAACGGCGGGAACCGAGGCATCAGGTACCGGCAACATGAAGCTGGCCCTGAATGGCGCCATGACGATCGGCACCCTGGATGGCGCTAACATAGAGATACGTGAGGAGGTTGGTGCCGAGAACTTCTTTATCTTTGGAATGAACACGGATGAAGTGACCGAGCTACGCCAACGAGGCTATCGTCCTCGCGACTACTATGAAAGCAACATGGAACTGAAACAGGTTCTGGACATGATCGCCAATGGCTTTTTTAATTTTGGAGACCCGGACCGCTATAAGGGCCTGGTTGAAAACCTGCTGAATGTCGATCAGTACCTGCTGCTGGCCGACTATGAGTCTTATATCAATGTACAAAAGGAAGTCGATGAGCTGTACAAGGACCAGGAACAATGGACACGAAAAACGCTGCTTAACACCGCGCGTATGGGCAAGTTTTCGATCGACCGAACAGTGTCAGAATATGCCGAAAAAATCTGGGATGTCGCTCCCCAGTGTATCACCCGGGAAGTCATGAATATCGAGGTCAACGAATGGCGCCAGTCCAGCGGACTCTGGCAGCGCCCCGACTTTGTTAAAAATATAAAATAGGCTGAAAACAGCTGAGGCTTCGGCCTCAGCTGCGTTTCATGGCATCAAAGAAATCGTTGTTAGTCTTGGTTGCCTGCAGGCGATTAATCAGGAACTCGGTGGCCTGAAGATCTTCCATTTCATGCAGGACCTTACGCAGGATCCATACCTTCTGTAGCTCTTCCTGATCCATGATCAATTCTTCTCGGCGTGTACCGGAACGATTGATATTGATCGCAGGATAAGTACGCTTCTCTGCAATACGACGGTCGAGATGCAATTCCATATTGCCGGTACCCTTGAATTCCTCAAAGATGACCTCGTCCATCTTGGAACCGGTATCGATCAGCGCCGTGGCAAGGATAGTCAGGCTACCACCTTCCTCAATATTTCGCGCAGCACCAAAGAAACGCTTGGGACGATGCAGGGCATTGGCATCAACACCGCCGGTCAGGACCTTACCGGATGAAGGCACTACGGTATTGTAGGCACGGGCCAGTCGGGTAATAGAGTCCAGCAGGATGACGACATCTTTCTTGTGCTCGACGAGGCGTTTGGCCTTTTCAATCACCATCTCGGCAACCTGAACATGGCGGCTGGCCGGCTCATCAAAGGTACTCGCTACCACCTCACCACGTACCATACGTGACATCTCGGTAACTTCCTCCGGGCGTTCATCGATCAGTAGAACGATCAGGTAACATTCGGGATGATTTGCCGTGATGCTCTGTGCAATATTGGTCAGCATCATGGTCTTACCCGCTTTAGGCGGTGATACGATCAGGCCGCGCTGACCCTTACCCCAGGGTGCAACTATATCAATCATGCGCGCGGTCAGGTCTTCGGTACTGCCATTACCCTGCTCCATACGCATACGCTCATTTGGATGCAGCGGCGTCAGGTTTTCAAATAGAACCTTGGTCTTGGCATTTTCAGGTTTGTCATGATTGATCTGATCGACCTTGAGCAGTGCAAAATATCGTTCGCTGTCCTTGGGCGGACGAATCTTTCCGGAGATGGTGTCACCGGTGCGCAGTCCAAAACGACGTATCTGACTCGGAGACACATAGATGTCATCCGGGCCCGCGAGATAAGAGCCATTAGCCGATCGCAGAAAACCAAAACCATCCTGAAGAATTTCCAGTACCCCATCGCCATAAATATCCTCACCCTTCTTTGCATGGGCCTTGAGGATGGCAAAAATGAGTTCCTGTTTACGGGCACGGGAGAGATTCTCGATGCCCATGGATGTGGCTAATTCAATAAGTTCGGAGACTGGCTTTAACTTTAATTCGGAAAGATTCATAAGATGTTAAGTATTGTATATGGACAGGATAACGGACAGGAGCCCGAAGGTGTTTTCTGGATTATTTCGCTTGGTTGGCCAGAACGGCCGCTTGCATATATTATTTGTGACTTAGGCTAACACGCCTGCCAGTATACGTCCAGCTTTTACTGAGCGAACACCGGCAGGCGACTAAATCAGATACTTTGATCTAGAAAGGCGGTCAGCTGAGACTTGGACAGGGCACCCACCTTGGTCGCTTCAACTTCACCATTTTTGAACAGCATGAGCGTAGGAATACCACGAATGCCAAACTTGGGGGGAGTACCTGGGTTTTCATCAATATTCAGCTTCGCAACCCTGACACGACCTTCATACTCGGTAGCGATCTCTTCCAGAATCGGGCTGATCATCTTGCAGGGGCCGCACCATTCGGCCCAGTAGTCGACCAGTACGGGCATATCGGATTTCAGCACATCAGTCTCAAAGCTGTCGTCTGAAAGACTTAGAATATTATCGCTCACTCTATTGGGTCTCCTAATGACTTAATTCGCATCATATGTTGCGAATCCACAAGCCTGTCATTTTCAATGAATACCTACCCGTAATGCAACCCCAGTCCTCAGATGGATTAATTCCATTCTAACTGATCAAATTTGCTATTATGGATCAATAACTTGAAGAGAAAAGTCAAAAAACACATGAGCGACTCCCATTTAACGGATACCCAATTTAAGGATATGGGGCTGCCGGAAAGCCTCCTACAGGGCCTGAACGATGCCGGTTTTACCCACAGCACACCTATCCAGGCCCAGATACTTCCCCTGGCCCTGGAAGGCAAAGATGTCGCCGGGCAGGCACAGACAGGGACCGGTAAGACCGCCGCCTTTCTGATTTCCACCTTTACCCATCTCCTGAAAACAGGGCGTGGCGAAGAACGCAGGGACAATCAGCCCCGGGCCATCATCATCGCGCCTACCCGCGAACTCGCCATGCAGATCCACAAGGATGCCGAACTCCTGGGCAAGCATACCGGCCTGAACCTGGGGCTGGTCTATGGCGGTGTTGACTATGAGAAACAACGCAAGCGCATGGGAGAAAAGATCGATGTCCTGATTGGTACCCCCGGTCGGCTCATTGATTACAACAAACAGGGTGCCATCGACCTGCGGGGCATCCAGGTGGCCGTACTCGATGAGGCCGACCGTATGTTCGACCTGGGCTTCATCAAGGACATACGCTTCCTGTTCCGCCGTATGCCCAAGCCCGAGCAACGCCAGAGCATGTTGTTCTCTGCCACCCTCTCGCACCGGGTGATGGAACTGGCCTACGAACATATGAACAACCCGGTTTCGGTTGAGATCGAGCCCGACCAGGTGACTGCTGAGAAGGTCACACAGAATGTTTACTTTCCGGCCAATCAGGAAAAGATACCGCTACTGCTGGGTATTCTTCATCACTACCAGGCGGATCGTGCCATCGTCTTTATCAACACCAAGCGCGTGGCCGAAGATGTCTATGCCTGGCTGCTGGGCAACGACATCAAGGCCGAACAACTCTCCGGTGATGTCCCTCAGAAGAAACGCCAGCGACTGTTAGGTGAATTTGAAGAAGGCAAATACCAGGTGCTCATTGCCACGGATGTGGCGGCTCGTGGCCTGCACATCCCGGATGTCACCCTGGTCATCAACTACGATCTGCCTCAGGCCGAGGAAGACTATGTGCACCGCATTGGTCGTACGGCGCGTGCCGGGGCCGAGGGCCATGCCGTCAGTTTCGCCTGTGAGGATACGGCCTTTTACCTGCCTGAGATCGAGGCCTATATCGATCAGAAGATCCCGGTTGCGGATATCACATCCGAACTCCTGGTCGAGCCCAAACCCATGGCCAAGATCGAAAGGCGCCCCCCTCCGAGACGAAAGGGTGGAGGTGGCGGGGGTCGTGGCCGCGGACGTGGCCACTCGGATAACCGATCAAGAAATCGACGCTAGATTAGTCGAACCAGACTGGACAAAACTGATCAGACCCCTCCTGAATGGATGGTCTCGTAATAGATCTTTTCCAGCTCTGCCTTGTGTTTGGTCTCCTCGTTTGCAAGATAGGTAAACAGATCCTTGATGGGACCCGGTTCAGCGCTTTCTGCCAGGGCCGTGTACTGCTCCATCGCGGCATGTTCTCGCCCCATGGCATACTGAAGTACGGCCTGGTCATCCGGGCTGTCACCCAGATCTGGCAAATGAATAGCATCGGAAAAACGACGATCACTCATCGGGGTGTCTACCTCCTTCAGGATCGCAGACTCAATCTCGGGATTGCTGGCCAGGGCCGTAAACAGGTCATAATGCTCCTGTTCCTCCTGGGCCAGCTCTTCAACCAGATAGCGAATCTGCTTACTGACTCTGGGTATCAGGTCTGAATAAAAATCTCGAGCCGCACGTTCAAATTCGGTCGCTACCTCGAGGATTTCCTGTAGCGTTTTTTTTGAACGGATACGGTCATAACTCTGGCTATGCCCTTCACTCATGCACCGGCCTCCACTGATTCTTGACTACCAAGATAGGCATCGATACTGGCCGCAACGCGGTGACCATCGGCCACGGCATGGACCACATCAGGGCCATTCACACAATCCCCTGCCGACCATAACCATGCCTCCGAGGTACGACCATTCTCATCGACCTGAAGCCGACCCCGGTTCCATTCCAGGGCCTCGGTCAAGTCTTCACCCAGGAGACCAATATCGGCCATCTGGCCAATGGCCTCAATCACTATCTCGCCTTCATGGATCTGCTCATCGGTATCATCATAGCTTGGAGAGAAACGATGGTTTTCATCAAAGATGGACAGAACCCGCCAGGTGCACAGACCGTTGAGCCTGCCCTCTTCATCCAGGGTACATGCCTGGGGCCCACGGCTGTCCAGTATGACAACGCCCTCCTCGAGCGCTTCTTTGACCTCCTCCGGATCAGCCAGGAACTGATCGCGCGGCTCCAGGGCCGTCACCGTCATCCTGACCTCGCCATACTCCTGCCGTTGCAGACGGGCCATGGAGCGGGCGATATCCATGGCCACGTTACCACCACCAATCACCACGGCAGATTTAGGAATCTCAAACTTCTCGCCCAGCGTGATCATACGTAATAAATCTACGGCAGCCCTCACCTGCGCATGGTCCGATCCAGGTATACGCGTGGATCGTCCTTTCTGCAGACCAATGGCAAGTACCACGGCATCGAACTTATTTTGTAGTTCATCCATGCTCCGGTCCTGCCCAATCCTGCAGTTATAATGGATCTTCACACCCAGGGAGGTGATGACATCCACGTCCTGATCGAGCTTGTCATAGGGCATGCGATATTCAGGAATGCCGAATCGCGTCATACCACCAGCCTTATCCAGTCCCTCAAAGACCTCCACCTGGTGACCTTTTTTCACCAGGTCGTAGGCCGCCGTGAGTCCGGCAGGGCCGGCACCGATAATCGCCACACGCTTGCCGGTCAGGTAATCGACCTTGCCTTCCGCAGCAATGGCCTTGACCTGCTCGTGATCGATCTTGTCCATGGCATAGCGTTTGAGCCAGCGGATGGCGATCGGTGTACCACGAGAGCCTATAGAACAGGCAGTCTCGCAGCGATGGGTGCAGACCCGTCCGCAGACATGGGAAAAGGGGTTGCTTTGATACATCCAGCGTACGGCATCCTCGGCCCTGCCCTCCCAGATAGCGCGGATGTATTCGGGCGCGTCCATATGCGTGGGGCAGGCATCGTGGCACATGCCGCATTGCACACATCGCGAGGCCTCCAGCAGGGCCTGCTGGTCGTCATAACCCGCAACGATTTCGTCAAAATTATCACTGCGTGACTCGGGCGCCATTTCTGGCATTTCCTGCCGTTCAAGATCAATGAGATCGGTGGTCTCGGTCTTGGCCCAGCCCTCAGCGAAGGGCTTACCATGCATGCCGCTGGCATCGGGCAACATGAAATAACTGTCTATCTGATCCTCGGTGCAGACATGGACATATTCGCGCGAGAGGCTGATGGCCGCCGTCGGACAGACATCCACGCACAGGGCGCACCAGCAACACCTGCCATAATCAATGGCGGGACGCAGGGGGCGTATCCCTTTCACCGGATCCTCGATCGCATTCGGCACCCGCACCATGCTGATGGCCGCGTTGTCACAGACCTTCTGACAGGTACCGCAACCAATGCAGGCATCCCAGTCGTTGAGATGAAAACCCCGATAATTCTTAGAGGCCGGCCTGGGCCCAAGAGGCTCGGTCACCGGCTTACGACCGAAGAACTGCAGGTTCTTCAGTGGATTAAGGATACTGCCCTTGTCCTTATAGGAGATATCGGCCATTAGCGATCCACCTCCGGGGGACAGGCATCCAGCGAGAACATGATCTGGGCGACATCTTCAATACGCGCCCCAACCGACAACCATTCCAGCACCTGCACCGCATGCATGGATGAAGGCCCACGCACATGTACGCGATAGGGTTTATCACCACCGTTGGAGACCACATAATAGGCCAGCTCCCCCTTGGAAGACTCGACCCGTGCATAAGCCTCACCGGCAGGCACATTCCAGGCCAGAGGATTGGGGATGGGCGCACGTACCGGACCCTGGATGTCGGGTAGCCTTGCAAGCACCTGTCTAATAATTTTTATGCTCTCAAGCAACTCCTTGCGTCGCACCATGGCACGTGCCCAGGCATCACCGGCAGACTCGATAGCGACCTCGAATTCCAGCTGATCGTAGACCAGGTAGGGATCATCGCGACGTACATCGAAGGTCAGCCCCGTCGCCCTCAGGTTCGGTCCGGTCACACCCCACTCCAGGGCCTGTTCCTGATTCAGGATACCCACGTCCTTGGCACGGGTGACGAAGACCTGGTTGGTAAACAGCAGATTGTCGTAATCGGGCAGACGCGACTCGATATAATCCAGGGTACTGGAGACCCGCTCCAGGAAGCCCTCGGGGATATCGCGGCGAATGCCGCCCGGTATATTGAAGATGTGATAGACACGACCGCCGCTGAGTTCCTCGAACAGATCCAGGATCAGATCACGATCGGCCACCCCCCAGTAGCTGGGGGTATACATACCGGTGGTGGCCGCATGACCGCCAAAGGTAAACAGATGCGAGGCCAGACGTGACAGCTCGAGCTGCATGACGCGTATCCATTGCGCACGCTCAGGAACCTCCAGACCGCAAAGCTCCTCCACTGCCAGCGAATAGGCCACTTCCATGGGCACCGGATCAGGCACACAGATGCGAGGTACGAGGGCGATATTCTGTATCCACAGGCGCCCCTCCATGAGCTTTTCAAAACCGCGGTGCAGGTAACCGGCATCGGCCTTACCTTCAATCACCGTGTCACCATGCAAGCGGAGCTTGAAGGCGTAATTGCCCTCGATACCCGGATGATTGGGCCCGATGAAGAGCTCATACTCGTTACTCGGTGGATGGCTCTTCGCCTGATAGTTCTCCGGTCTCATCGGCGGACGTCCTCCGGGCGTATCTCGACCCCACCCCCGGCCTCTTCCAGATCCTTGAGCCAGTCCGGCTGGTAGTCCTGCCAGTTGAAGGTATCCTGCACATAGGCCTCGGCATCGAAGTCCTTGAGCATCGGCGGGGGGCCGTTCCATTCCGTGAGGATAAATTTTTCCATATGTGGACTGCCTTCGAAGTAGACCCCATACATCTCGTAGATATCGCGTTCGAAGAAACCAGCAGGCTTATAGAGATCGTAGACCGAGAGGTAACAGGCCCCCTCGCGTGGTATACGGGTATGCGCCGAGACCAGGCTATTCACCTCATAGGACCAGACGTGATAGACCAGCTCGAATTCTTCTTCCTCGATCCAGTCCACGCAACTAATCGCCGAGAGATGCACATAAGAGGCCTTGCCCTTGAGCAATTCCAGGAGCCCGGGCAGGGCCTCAGGCGCCACATCAACACGCAGGCGTCGTGGACTCTTCTGCTGATAATCCACCTTCTCCATCTCGTTGAAAATGCTCACCAGTGTTCTGTCGAGTTCCTGATCCATCATTTCATTGCTCACTTCAGGCGCATCTTGTGTGGCTCCAGCGGCTGCTGATGTTGTTGCAAGAGGCGGGTGTGTTCGCCCTCGGTCTCCGGCCCCATCAGGCCAAAATGCTCGGCCTCACCGATGATATCGGTCGGCGTCTGCCAGTCGTCGCCAAAGAGATGCTGCTGATTGCCCAGGTAATAGTCGTAACGCTGGTAATAATCCTTCCAGGGCTCGCTCTTGCCCGACTTGATGTTATCCATCAACAGACGCAGGCCCTCGATCACCGCCTCGGGACGTGGCATACAACCGGCAATATATAAATCCACGGGCAGGTACTCGTTGAGCTTCTTGGCAGTGGCATAACTCTGCCAGTACATGCCGCCATTCACGGTGCAGGAACAGATGCCGATGACATACTTCGGTGATGGCATCTGCTCATAGGTCAGGATGATGCGCTTGAGGGTCTTGATAGAGACATAACCCGTAATCAGCAGGATATCCGCCTGCCTGGGCGTGACCATGGGCTGTATCCCTAAACGCTCCATATCGAAACGTGAGGTCATGGCCGGTGGCAGTTCGATCGCACCACAGCCCGTACAGTAATGCAGCATGAACATGGAACGGGCCTGCGCAAAACGAATCAACTCATCGAATACATTGGCCAGAGGGTTGGTGCGTTCTTTGCCAGTCTCCTTGGCAACTACCGGTATCTGTTTTAAATCACTCATAGTAACCTCCCTAATGCATGACCAGAGCAAGGCCGATTAGTCCGGCAATGACGGGCCATTTCCACATCAGACGCAGCATGTCTTCTGTTCGATAACGCGGAAACATATAGGCGATCATGATCGGTATCGAAACCACAATGAAAATCTTCATAAGGAACGTCGGCCAGTTCTCTCCACCGCCCAGGAACAAAGTGGTGTAGAGCACGCCGGCGGTATAGAACTGGAAGGCCTGCATGATGAACAGACCACCCATATACTTGCCACCCATCTCGACCATTGGGCCCGTGGCAATCTCGGCGGGCGCCACATAGATCTCAAAAGGCTGCTTGCCCATAATACCTTGCAGGGTAAACAGACCCGCCAGGGCCAGGATCGGCATCTCTACGATGCCCCAGCCGTTGGCCTGCTGGTAATTCACCATCTCCACGAGGTTGGTGGTGCCGTAATGCCAGCTGACACCGAAGATCACGATCACGAAGGGGATGTCATAGGCCAGCATGGCAGTCAGGGCGCGCGATATCCCGATAGACCCATTCGGGTTGGCGCACTGGCCTACACCCAGGGCGAGCCCCAGGGAAGGGATCATCAGAAAATAGGTCAGTGCAATAATGCCACCCTTGTCCGCAATACCATCCATGCCCGGAACCGGTAGCAGGGTCTCGGCAGCGATATAACCACCCACGGCCATGATGATGCCAATGTCATGGATCAGGCCATGAGATATCTGGGTCTCTTTACTATGAAACTTGATGATATCAATCAGGGGCTGGAAAAACGGCGGGCCGACTCGGCGCTGTAATCGGGCGCCGATCTTGCGCATCATCAGCACCATGAACAGGCCAATGACAAACGCCACCAGAGGCATCAGAAAGAGTTCAGTGATCAGTGTCATCATTCCCATCTATCTCACCACCCAGAGTGCAAGCACCACCACGACCAGCATGAGCAGGGCGGGCTGGACGATGCGATAGAACCCACTTGCGCCCTGGGCCACAAAACCAGTCAGAGAAATCAGTACCGACTCCAGCCACTGGAAGCTTTCCCGGTACCAGTGGCCGATACGATGCATCAGACCCGCATAAAAATGATCACTATAGTGATAGCGCACATCGGCCGTCAGAAAATGACCTCCGGCATAATTGTCCAGCTGGTTCACGTGCCGGGTCTTGCCCGTTGAATAGAACAGCAGGGCGCCGATACCGAAACCGGCGAACAGCACGGCCACCAGCCAGGTCATGTCGAGTCCGCCCTGCTCCATTTCCACGCCGCCCAGGCTGTGTTGCAGCACAGGCAGACCTACAGCCGCCTGTGCTGCGGCCACCCAGTCCAGGGCCAGACCCGGCATAAAGCCGGTAATAAAGACGATCAGTGAGAGGACCAGCATGGGGAGCATCATGCTCCAGGGTGCCTCACGAATCTCACTATGTTCAGCCCTCAGTTGACCCAGGAACATGTTATGGATCAGCTTGTAGACCGAGAGTATGGTGCCCAGCGTGCCAATGACCGAGGCCACAAACAGCAGGGGCATACCCTCGATCAGCAGGGACCGATAGACCAGCCACTTGGAGACAAAACCATTCATGGGCGGAATGCCTGCCAGGCCGATAATACCCACCAGCATGACCAGGAAAGACAGTGGCATCCGTGTGACCAGACCACCCAGCTTATTGAGATCGGCCGTGCCGGTACGATGGACCACGGCATAGACCGAGAGGAACAGTGCCGCCTGATAGGTCGCATGATTAAAGACATGCATCAGGCCGCCGGATGAGCCCAGGGCCGTTGCCGAAAAGATGCCCAGCAACATATAACCTCCCTGCCCGACACCGTGCCATGCCAGTAGACGCCGGGCGTCATTCTGGCGCAGGGCCGTAAAAGTGGGCAGGATAATCGTGATGGCAGCCACCCACATCAGCAGATCGCGTAGCGAGAGCCAGGTAAAAGAAATGTCAATTTCGATCAGTCGCCCCAGTCCAATCAGCTGAACCAGGACCACGAGGATGCCATATAGCCCCATCCGTGAAGAGATAGATCCCAGGAAAGCGGTGCCGGGCCCCGGTGTCTCGGCATAGGCACCTGCCTGCCAGAGATGAAAGGGCAACACGCCCATCTTGATAGCAAAACCGCTACCAAACAGCAGGCTCAGAATAACGACCTGGGCCTGAGATAACTGACCGGCGACGGCCATCAGGTCTGCATACTGCAGGGAACCCGTCATCTGATAGACCATCCCCATGCCCGCCAAGATGGCCATGGCCCCACCGGTGGCGTAGGTGATATATCGCATGGCCCAGCTAAAGGCCGCACCACCCGCCATTGCCATGAGCAGAAAACTGGCCCAGCTGACCAGTTCCCAACCTATAAACAAGGCCAGCAGATCCCCACTGGCCAGGAGTATCAGCATGGTCAGGACATTCAGGGCCAGACTGAACTGTAATAACCCGGGGTTACCACCGTTCTGACGATATTGCCTACCCCACTCACCGGCAGCAAACAGACTACTGGCAAGGGCAGCACCGATCGTAATCAGGGCAAAGAACCAGGAGAGGGCATCAAATCGCCAGCTCAACGGTTGTCCGAATATACTCAGCGCGACGGATGAATGGATCGTATCACCACCGTAACCCAGTCCACTCATCAAAAAGAGCACCAGCAACTGCCCGGCAAAGAGTGCAGAGGTCAACCAGCCAATGACCGGAAGTCGATAACCCAGCATCGTCACAAGAACGCTAATCAAGGCCAGCAGAATCAATCCGTCCAGCAGTGTCATCGTGCACCCCCCACCGGTCCAAGGACAGTGCTGATATATAGGCCCCTGTCTGTGGTCTGGTCAGCAATCGTCTGCATTCGTTCTCCCAGGGGTGCGATCAGGAACATGGCCGTGAGCAGGACGACCCCCATCACAGAGACCGTTCCAAGATCGATCCTGGCATGGGGTTTATGAACCTGCGCGGACTGTTCCTCCCGTTTGAATAAGGTCAGGCCAAAGCGGAACAGGTAATTCACCTCGGCCACGGTTGCCACCAGCACGACGGCAGCCGCAAACCAGTACAACGGCGCGGCCTGCCCCAGCAGGCCAACAATCGTCAACAGCTTGGCCCAGAAGCCCGGCAGTGGAGGCACGCCCACCAGTGAAAGCGCAAAGAGGACAAAGAGTCCGGCTGCCAGCGGCGAACGACGCCCTGCGCCTTCGAGCCGACCGAGTGAACCACCCCAGCGCTCGGCCAGCAGGAATAACGCCGGCTTGACCAGCAGGTGATGCAGGGCAACGGCCAGACCCGCCAGGATCCCGGCTTCTCCGGGTATCGAAAAGGCTACAAATACCAGACCTAACTGACCAATCGACGAGAAAGAGAGCATGCGCACGAAATCTCGCGCTCGCCAGGCTGACAACTCACCGATCAGGACACCGGCCACCCCCAGTGCCAGCATCAGCTGCATCGCCTCGGGCTGCGGAAAGATCAGGACCATCAAACGTACGATTACTAGCACGGCGAGCTTGGAGACCAGACCGGCCATGAGTGCAGACACCCGCCTGCTCGCCGTGGCGTAGACCTCGGGCACCCAGGTATTCACCGGGAACAATTCCGCCTTGACGCCGATACCAAGCAGGATGAGCGCGAAGGCCGTCAGCCCCGTCGCATTATCAAGTTGCTGAGGCGCCAGTGTGGCCAGATGGGCCAGGTTAAGGGTACCCGTCTGGGTATAGATGAGCGCGACGCCGGTCAGGGCCATTACCGTGCCGAATCCACTAATAATCAGATAACGCGTTGTGGCCGCAAAAGCTGCGCCGGTTCGTAGCGAGGCAACCAGGCCAAAAGAGGCAACGGAGAGCAGTTCAAAAAACACATAGATATTAAAAAGGTCCCCGGACAAGGCCATACCCGATGCCGCTCCCGTTAACAGGAGCATGAGCCCAAACACCCTGGGATTGGTATCCGCCTTATAGGGCCAGAGCATGAGGGCCAGGATAGAGACCAGCAGCGCAAACAACAGGGCCAGCTGATCAACATAAAAACTGATTCCAAGTGGTGGCCTGAATCCGCCCAGGGCCAGGGCAAAAGGAGCACCCTCTGATTTTTGCCACAGGGTCATAATGAGGATGATATTCATCAGCAGGACGATGGGGCCGACGAATCGTGATACCGAACCCAGGGCACGATCGCTGATCGGCAACAGAAAGGCTGCAAGCAGCGGAAGGGCCACGATGAGGGTAATCATGTTCATTGTCCGGGGCCTCCAGAGGTCACCGCATCAGGAAGCTCCAGGGGACGCTCACCGGCGGGACCTTCCTGGCTGACCTCATCATCCACACCGGCCTCGGCATCGATATCTGCAGCCATTTTCAGGCGTATCTCTCTCATATCGAGCGTGCCATAGGCCTTGTAGACCCGGATCGCCAGACTCAGTACCAGGGCCTGTATGCCCACACCGATTACGATTGCGGTCAGCACCATCGCCTGAGGTACGGGATCAACCATCTGCTCAGGAATCATGCCCCCCGTTATGATGGGCGCCACCGCATCAGGCCTCAGACCAGCAACTACCAGCATCAGGTTGGCTCCGGCCTCGGCAATGGCCAGGGCCAGGATAATTCGGAACAGATGTTTACCCATGACGATACCGGCAGCGCCGATGACGATCAGTCCTATCGCGCCCCCGTAGAGCAGCCAGTGCAGTTCAGGATCACTCATGGATCCACCTCGCTATCGGCAAGGTTGGCCAGCAGACCCGCAAGCTCTGCACCGACCTTCAGACCAACGGCCAGATAAAGCAAAGGCAGCGTACCGGCAGAAACCAGCATACCCAGTGTTCCCTTATCGAGCAGGGGCTGTAAAAAGGCCTTGCCCTGAAAAAGGGCCAGCAGACCGATCAGGATGAATCCCGCTCCGGCCAGACCCTCAACGAGGGAGAGCCCAGTATGATTCACGGAAGTCCCGGGTCTCGCCAACAAGGGCACAAAGAAGGCAGCCGCGAGTATAACTCCCCCCTGAAAACCCCCACCGGGGGTCAGGTGGCCATGCAGGATGATATAAAAACCCACGACCAGTAAGAGTGGAAACAGGAGTTGAGCGCTAATCTGCAACACCGCCCCACTGTCGGCATCCCTTGAGGCCTCAGGCCGGCGCCGCCCCAGTACCAGGCCGGCTGCCAGCGAGGCCGTGAATAGTATGGCGATCTCTCCCAGGGTGTCGATACCACGATAGCCCAGCACCACCGAGGTCACGATATTGGCCGCTCCGGTTTCAGCTGGAGCCTCCTGCAGAATAGCATCACCTACCAGCATGGGTGCCGCACCCAGGTCAAATCGAGCGGCAATGACCAGCAGGAAAAAGGCGAGTCCTGCAGCAAACAGGAGACTGGTGAGATTACGCATCCACACCCTCCTTTGCTATCTCCGGGTGCTTGTCGCCTTCGATCTGCCACAGGCCCAGCCGCCTCAGCGATAATGCCAGGATGAGACTACTCAGCCCGGCACCGACGGCTGCCTCGGTCATGGCAACGTCCGGTGCACGCAACAGCACAAACACCACGGACAGTGCCAGTGAGACAATCGAGGTCGCAGCCACAGCGGCGATATGATTTTCAAGTACCAGTACGGCTATGGCCGCCGCCAGCATCATGCCTATCAGCAGTCCCAACAACCAGATCATGAGGCCTCCTCGCTGCGAACTGCTTTTTTCCAGGGACGCACCCCGGAGAGATAAATGGCCCGAGCAATCGTGGATGACCCCACGGGACTGGTGAACAGAACAAAGCCGGCGATACATAATAGTTTTGCCCACCACTGGGGATAGAGTATTCCTACCCCGATCAAAATCGCGATCACCCCCAGGGTAGCGGCCTTGGTGCCAGCCTGTATCCGGTTATAGACATCAGGCATTCTGATCAGGCCAAGCGCCGCAAGAAAAACAAACAGGGCGCCGGTTAATATGAATAGATCCGCGATCAGTCTCATGAATGCCCCCCTTCGATCGCCCGCGCCACTGCCACGATGCCCACAAAAGCAAGGGCTCCATAAACCAGCGCCACATCCAGATAAAGGGCATTACCCAACCAGGCACCAACGGCGACCAGGGCAGCCGTCACTATCACCGACAGGGTATCGGCACTGACCACGCGATCAGGTGCCGTCGGGCCTAACAGAAGACGAATAAATCCGAGTAAGAGGGCCAGGCCCACGAGGATCGCAGAGATCTGTTCAAGTACTGTCAGAGTCATTTGAGAAACCCGCTGATTCGTTTTTCAAAACCCGTGACAATCTGACGCGTTGCGGTGGAGAGATCCCCCCCCTCCGGCACAGCAACCCAGTGCACCAGTAACCTCTCATCTTTAAGATCCACCGTCAGTGTCCCCGGAGTCAGGGTAATACTGTTGGCCAACAACATACGGCCCAGCGAGGACTCAAGGGTGGTCTCAAGCTCAACGATGCCGGGATTGATGGGTAGTGAAGGCGCCAGAACCCTACGCGCCAAATCCAGGTTCGCACGTAACAGGGCAAAAAAGAAATAAAACAGATAGTCCAGTAACGAGATTAAGGCCAGGGGATGGAGCCTGAGACCATTGAAAATCGCGAGATGAGGCCCGGAGACCACACTCACCACCGAGGCGACCAACAGCCCGGCGCCGATCTCCTCGGTCGCCAGACTTCCCGTCAATAATATCCAGAGTAAAAAACTGGAAAGGAACGCTAGCGTATAAGCGCGCATTCCGGCCGATTCATCCATATTCATTCCCGGGCAGTGACCATGGTCTGTATTCCTAATCTTATATCACTTTTATGACTCAAATCTGACATGAAAGGGATAACCTTAGGGTGATGAAGGTTATATAAGCAATCTGGATGCCATACAACCCCATGCAGGAAAAAAATAATTTTTAGATGCTGAATCTAAGCGAAAAATGCCGCCCTTCGTTTAAGAGTGCTCCCAAAAAGTAGAGCCGCTTGCACCAAAGCTGCCCAAAAGGAAGTTGGGTGTCCAAACACAGGGCACCATTAGCAATACGTCATCGGCGTTATTATTTGGGGAAGGGGGCGCAGCGCTGGCTCATCAGAAATATGCAGGAAAAATTCTTAGCTGAACTTTAGGACCAAACTACAGACTGTGATCAAGCGCACGGACACTTATCAGATAATCGTCTAAATTAAAAACTGGTGAGACAGTCAACTGGCTAACATTTGTTGGAGCAGATGTTTTCACTCACCAGATTCTCCGCATACCCGTTATTAGCCGTCCACCAGTGACGGCTTTTTTTTACCCCGAATGCTTCGATCCAGATTTAGCTGACTAAACGGCGATTGGGGCCTTGATATGCTCATGTGACTGATAACCCGCCAGCTCAAAGTCCTCGAAGCGGAAGTCAAAGATCGAATCAACCTCAGGATTAATCTTCATGCTGGGCAGCGGGTGAGGCTCGCGGGCAAGCTGAGTCTCTACCTGCTCCATATGATTAGAATAGAGATGGGCATCTCCCAGGGTATGGATAAACTCACCTGGCTCTAACCCACAGACCTGGGCCATCATCATGGTCAGCAGGGCATAAGAGGCGATATTAAAGGGCACCCCCAGAAAGATATCTGCACTACGCTGATAGAGCTGGCAGGAAAGCCTGCCATCTGCCACATAAAACTGGAAAAAGGCATGACAGGGGGCCAGTGCCATTCGACCCTGCTCCACATTGGCCTGTGGACCGATGGATTCATCCGGCAGATCGGCCACATTCCAGGCCGATACAATCAGGCGCCGCGAATTCGGTGTATTTTTTATCTGCTCTACCAGTTGCGCAATCTGGTCCACATGGCCACCATTGGGTAATGGCCAGTTACGCCACTGGTATCCATAGACGGGCCCCAGATCACCCTCCTCGTTGGCCCATTCATCCCAGATCTTGACCCCGTTTTCCTTCAGGTAAGCGATATTCGTCTCACCCTTAAGAAACCATAACAACTCGTGAATAATGGAACGAAGATGCAGCTTCTTGGTCGTGACCAGAGGAAAGCCCTCCTGCAGGTCAAAACGCATCTGATAGCCAAATACTGAGCGCGTACCAGTACCCGTACGATCACCTTTCTGAACACCGTTATCACGCACATGGCGCATGAGATCCAGATACTGCTTCATGTCTTTTCCCTCATCGGCTGGATGGGCTGTGAACGTGACCAGTAAAGTAAATAGAGCCCTACCAGAATCATTGGAAAACTCAGGACCTGCCCCATGGTCAGCCAGCCAAAGGCCAGGTACCCAAGATGCGCATCGGGCTCGCGCACGAACTCCACCATGAACCGGAACAGGCCATAAAAGATCATAAACAGGCCCGAGATAAAACCGGTATGGCGTGGACGCATGCCCGCCACCCAGAGAATGGCAAACAGGACCGGTCCTTCCAGGATGGCCTCATAGAGCATGGATGGATGCCGCGGCAAAGGCCCGGCCCCAGGAAACACCATGGCCCAGGGGACATCGCTCACCCGGCCCCAGAGTTCCGCATTGATGAAATTCCCAATTCGGCCCGCACCCAGCCCAACAGTCACACCGACTGCAAAAAAGTCGGTCAACTGGATGAAACTCAGCTTGTATTTACGCGCGTAAAGCCAGGCCGCAAAAAATACACCCAGCATACCGCCGTGGAAACTCATGCCACCTTCCCAGATCTTGAAAATCATCAAGGGGTTGGAGAGAAACTCCGACGGATAATAAAACAGGGTTGAACCGATACGACCACCCAGAATCACACCCATGGCGATATAAAAGACCAGGTCATCCACCTGCTCAGGCGTCACCGGGCTCCAGGGTTGACGGGCCTTAAGTCGGCCTACGAGCCAGCCCCCAACAAAACCCGTGAGATACATCAGGCCATACCAGTGCACCTTGACGGGGCCAAGGGCAAAGGCGACGGGATCGATATCAGGATAAGTCAGCATGAGCGTATCTTACCGACGAGTCACTCGTGAATACACCACTTTGAGATAAGCGGTCTCGGCAATTGCGGGATGCATGGGATGATCCTTGGACTGATAACCATGGGCCAGTATCTGCAGATCGCGGTCGATATGTCGGGCAGAGCCCTGCATCACACCCACCAGCTGCTCCCTGGACAGGTGATAGGAACAGGAGCAGGAGATCAGGAAACCATCACGATCAATCAGACGCATCGCCAGCTCATTGATGCGCCGATAGGCGTTCAGGCCATTTTTCATGTCCTTGCGCCGTTTAATAAAGGCTGGAGGATCCACGACCACGACGTCAAATCGTTCACCATCGGCATGCAGGGCCTTGAGCACATCGAAGGCATCCCCCTTCATGGCCGTAATCTGGTCCTGCAGATGATTCAGCTCGGCGTTTGCAAGTAAGCCTTCAAGTGCAGTGGCGGAATCATCCACACACAGGGCCGAGGCCGCTCCCTGGGCAACCGACTGCAGCCCCCAGCCACCCAGGTAACTGAAGACATCCAGCACTCGGCCACCATTGACATAAGGAGCGAGGTCCTTACGGTTGTCGCGCTGGTCATAGAACCAGCCGGTCTTCTGCCCGGAAGCCATGGGGACATGAAAGCGCAGGTCATGCTCGATGATCTCGGTTACATCGGGACATTCTCCAGTGAGGCAGCGCACATAGCTTTCCAGGCCTTCCTGTTTACGAATCGAGCTGTCGTTCCTGAGCCAGATGGCACTCGGATGCACCACCTTGTGCAGGGCCTCGGCAATGGACTCGATCATCAGTTCCATACCGGCAGTACTGACCTGGACCACACAGGTATCACCAAATCTATCAATGACCAGGCCGGGCAGACCATCGGATTCACCAAAGACCAGCCGGTAATAAGGCTGTTCATACAGGCGTTCTCTCAGAGACAACGCCACCTTGAGGCGATGAACGATCAGAGACGCGGAAAAGGGATGCTTCGAATCGCGACTGACCAGCCGGGCACAGATCAGGCTATGCGGATTCACATACCCCGTACCCAGCACATGGCCCTGGTGATCCTGTATCTCGACGGCCTCACCCGCCGAGAATTCCTTAAGAGGCGATACCCCCGTGTCGATCTCGTTGCTATAGACCCAGGGATGCCCCATCTTGATACGTCGTTCTTCCTTTTTCTTCAGGCGCAGGGGGCGAAAACCTTCACTGGATGACATATACGGTAACCCCCTCGGTCAGGGCGGATAAAAAGACGGCATATGATACGTCATGCCGGGGCAGGCGGGTAACCCAATCTCGAGTGGGGGATAAGGATTTCAGTAACAGGCTGCCCTATGATTCCTAAAAACAGTCCTCAGGATATGCACCATGAGCCAGCCTACGAATCATCTTGCTAATGAGACCAGCCCCTACCTCCTGCAACATGCGGACAACCCGGTCGACTGGCACCCCTGGAACGAGGAGAGCCTTAGACTGGCAAAAGAAGAGGGCAAACCCATCCTGCTCTCGATTGGCTATTCCGCCTGTCACTGGTGCCATGTTATGGCCCACGAATCCTTCGAAAACGAAGACACGGCTGCCCTGATGAACGAACTGTTTATCAACATCAAGGTAGACCGCGAGGAACGGCCCGACCTGGACAAGCTCTACCAGACGGCCCACGCCATGCTCACACAACGTAATGGTGGCTGGCCCCTGACCATGTTCCTGTCACCCGATGATCAACTGCCTTTTTTCGGCGGTACTTATTTCCCGGACCAGCCTCGTCATGGCCTGCCCGCCTTTCGGGATCTGTTAAAAAACGTGGCCAGCTACTTTGAGCATCGCCCCGAGGAAATCCAGCAACATAAACATCAGCTCTCACAGGCCTTTGGGCAGATCTACCAGGGCGAACATCAGGATGGAGAACTAAACAGTGCCCCGCTGGATGCTGCACGCATGGAACTGGAACAGTCCTTTGACCCCATTGATGGCGGCCTGGGTCAGGCGCCCAAGTTTCCCCATGTCGGCGCCATGGAACGACTACTTCGTCACTGGGGCACCACACGACTGTATAGCGAGGAAGATAAACGGGCCCTGCACATGGTCCGCTTCACCCTGGAGCGCATGTCCGAGGGTGGCCTATTCGATCAGCTCGGTGGCGGCTTTTGCCGCTACTCGGTGGATGGCCAGTGGATGATCCCGCATTTTGAAAAGATGCTCTACGACAACGGCCCGCTACTCGGTCTTTTAAGCGAGCTGGCCGTGGCCACAGGAGATGAATTATTTCACCGTACCGCCAGGGAGACGGCCAACTGGGTCATGCGCGAAATGCAGTCACCCGAAGGCGGGTATTACTCCGCTCTGGATGCCGACTCCGAGGGCGAAGAAGGCAAGTTCTACGCCTGGACCCAGAAAGAGGTTTCAGCGACGCTAGGCGACGAGGTCTTCCCCCTGTTTGCTGCTCGTTTTGGCCTGGACCACGCCGCTAACTTCGAAGGCAAGTGGCACCTGCATGTCATTGCAACGATCGAAAAACTGGCTGAACGCTTCTCAATTTCAGATGATGCCATCAGGCAACACATTGACCAGGCACGTGTGCATCTGTTTAATGTTCGCGAGCAGCGCATTCATCCCGGTCGCGATGAAAAGATCCTGACTTCATGGAATGCCCTCATGATCAAGGGCATGCTCCAGGCCGCACGGCACCTGGACCAACCCGAGTATGCCGATTCGGCCTTAGCTGCACTCGACTTCATTCATAAAGCACTATGGAAAGATAATCGCCTGCTGGCCACCTACAAGGATGGGCGCGCCCATCTTAACGCCTACCTGGATGATTATGCCTTTCTCATCGACGGCCTGCTCGAATCTCTGCAATGGCAATGGAATAGTCAGCATCTGGCATGGGCACAACAACTGACCGACGTCCTGCTAAGACACTATGAGTCAACACAGGGTGGCTTCTTTTTTACCTCTGATGACCATGAACAACTGATCGAACGCCCTCGCAGCTTCGGTGATGAATCCATGCCCTCGGGTAATGCCATCGCCACACGTTCCTTGTTAAGACTGGGGTATCTGCTGGGTGAGACCCGCTATCTGGATGCGGCAGAAAAAAGCCTAAAGGCGGGATTCAACACGATGCAACAGGCACCGAGTGTCCACAACAGCCTGGTCAATGCCCTGGAAGAACAGCTCTATCCGCCAATGATCCTGATCCTTCGTGGAAAAGCAGAGACACTTAAGGAAATAAAGTTACAGGCCGACAAGGCTTACACCCCTCGCCTGATATGCCTGGCGATTCCGGATACACAAGATGATCTGCCTGAAGGTATTCAGGAAAAAAAACCCGAAGGTGACTGTATCGGCTATGTTTGTGAAGGACTCAACTGCTCCCCACCAATAAAGAATACACAAGACATACTGGGCCTGATCGCAGAACACCGCATTCAAGATTAAGTAAAGATTGTCGCTTTAAAAAAATAAAAGGGTCAGAAAGTATAACTTTCTGGCCCTTCTTCTTTCTTAAGATTTATCTTAAGTACTCATTTAACTCAGGCCGGCTTTACGCGAAAGATGCCAGCATCGATCGAAGTCACCACGACTCGCTGCCCGGCTGACAATGCATCCCCAGCCCCGGCATCCAGCTCCACCTTCCAGTCGACACCCGAGTAACGATGCTGGCCGGGCTGCATGGCTGTAATGTCCTGCTTCAATACAAACTGATAACCAATCAGGTCACTACTCTGTTTCTGCGGTGGGCTTCCGCTGGCCTGCAAATTTTTCAATGGTTTCCACAATAAGGCGCTGGCCAAACCAGTCGATATGCCAAAACAGGATATACCCGCTACCCAGGTTTCTGGTAACAGGCCGAACATCATGGCCAACCCGGTAATTAATGCGCCAATACCGGCAAACATAAAGACGATCGTACCAAACCCAAACACCAGCACCTCTGCTGCCAGAAGGGCAAATCCAATAGCAATCCAGAAACCGGACTGATGCGCATTGATATACTCAATCATTGCGCAGCCCCTTTAGACTGATTCTTGTTTAAGCTGTTAATTATAGTCATCGCCTCAGCCACGACATTAGCCGCACCGGTCTTTTCATCACCCAGCAGTACCACGGAAGACTCCTTAGCGATCGCCTCCTTGGCGGCAATGGCCTGCTCGGCCAGTTCCAGTTGCACGGCCTTCTGACCGGCCTCCTTGACCGCCACCGCACCGACCACCTCCAGTGCCTGCGCCTTGGCATCGGCCACCGCGATGATGGCCTGGGCCTCACCCTCGGCACGAAGGATCTGCTCAGCCTTATCCGCCTCTGCACCCAGCACCTTGGCCCGTTTTTCACCTTCCGCCACATTGATGGCAGACTGACGCTCACCTTCAGATTCCAGGATCACTGCACGTTTTTCACGCTCGGCCTTCATCTGTCTTTCCATGGCGTCCAGTACGGTACGTGGTGGCTCTATATCCTTGATCTCATAGCGAAGTACCTGCACGCCCCAGGGTCCGGCCGCTTCATTGATGGCAGCCACGATATTGGTATTCAATACCTCACGCTCTTCGAAGGTCTTGTCCAGTTCAATCTTACCGATCTCACTACGCATGGTGGTCTGTGCGAGCTGGGTCACGGCATAGACATAATCATCCACCCCATAGGAGGCCTT
>JANTGN010000009.1 GCA_024762895.1 Thiotrichales bacterium | reverse complement strand
TCATGTCATCTTATATAGTGAAGTCACCTTATGAATTGTTGTTGCAGTAGCTTAGGGGGGATTTATTCCCCCCCTTTTTTAGGGTTGATTTTTTTAGCCTATCGATATCGTCTCGGTAACACCCATCTGCCAACTCAACCTTTAAGATTAGAAAAACGCCCCCTCTTCATCCTCTTCATCTTCCAACAAATCGACATTCAGTTGCTCAACCTGAGGGGCATCCCATGGGCCGGTAAGGTGATATTCCAACTTCGTCCCCTTACCCAGGGCGTCGTTAAAACCGGGAATTTTACTTAATAGATACAGGGCAGCACCCGCGGCCGGTCCCGCAATGACTGCCCCGGCGATGGGGACCGCTGAATAGATCTGGGGTATCACGTCAAGATAAATATCCATATCCCGTCGTTCAATATTACCCTGACCAGATAACATAAGATTGGCCGAGCTTCCACGAATCTCCATATTCGTACTGGTGATCACGGGTCCTGCTACATTCATCTGAGCGTCCCAACGATCGTAGGAATAACCCTTTTCCTGTACATCGGAAAAATCCATACGGATGCGTTTACCCAGGGCGTCAAGATTAAACAAGCCGAGTACTTTTCCAGCCCCTGACTCCACATCCGTGACGATTCCTTTTGCCAGTTCCAGATTTACCTTACCCTGGAGGTTATTTTTATACGAAAACTCTGTCGGGCCACCATTCCAGTTTACGGTACCGAAAATACGTCCCTCACCCTTGGTAAGACCCGCGTCCCATTTCATATAGTCGGTGGCCTGCCCCAGATCCGACACAATTAAATTATAAGTAAGACTTGTTGTTTGCTGGCTCCCATCATTCTTACCCAACCAGTCGCCATTCAGTCGCCCTGAAAAACCTTCGGCATCAAATGACAGGGCATGGATTCTCAGCCCATTGGCGCGTTTAGCCGCAGAAAGGTTCACATTGCTCATTTCATGGCCACCAAAATCCAAACGCTTACTGCTAAAAGAAATCGAGGGAAAGTCATCTGGTTTTAACGAAAGATGTGAACGTGATTCAAGATCAGGGTGGCTTAGACTCAGGTAATCCAACTCCATACGCAAAGGCTTTCGACTGGACTGGTCTTCCGGTTGATAAATAGTCCCTGAAATCCAGGCACTGTCGATCAATGTCTTCCATTCCCCTTGTTGCCTGACGGCATTAACTCTCAGGTTATGCAGGGTTCGATCAAAGATATCCACCTTTTTCAGATAGAGATTCAGTCGACTCAATTTGTCTATAATGCTTGCCTGCTGTCTGCCTTCCTTGTCTTGCAGGCTCAGTCCGACTTCTTTCCATGCATCGGCATTGATTTCATCCAGGGTGCCACTAAGCTCAATCCCTGTGGAGGGTAATCGGGACTCGCCTGCTCCAAACTGTAAATGTGCTCGCTCAAGACCGGCAGGCACTTCCCTGTTTAACTCTAACCGGGCAGAAAGACGCCCCTGCAGATCGATACTCAATTTCTGACTGGCGTCCTGTATGAGATACATGCCGATGTCAACAGGCCAGATATCTTCAGGCTGTTTATTGAGTGGAGCTGGCAGATCACTGGCAACACCTTTGAGGTCTGAATTTAAATTCAGATGGATCTTTCCAGCGGAGTTCTTATCCAGTCCTGGAATCTTGAGTGTTGCGACCCAGTCAGAACTCCCGCTGAAATGTCGCCTCAACTCTGGGTCCAGGTCTCTCATGAGTACAGCGGGTTTCAGATTACCCTGCATGGCGACA
Organism: Thiotrichales bacterium; assembly: GCA_024762895.1. Taxonomy (GTDB): domain Bacteria; phylum Pseudomonadota; class Gammaproteobacteria; order J044; family J044; genus JANTGN01. The sequence continues at coordinate 24,068 of JANTGN010000009.1, read as the reverse complement.
CGAATACTTCCATTGCTTAGAGTCTTGGCGTCAATCGCAAGATCTGAGCCGTCTATACGGGCGGTCGCATTATCGGCATTCACGCTGTTCTCTGTAAAATCAAGCTGCCCAATGAGGTCCGTAAACTTCAGGCGCTGCTGAACAAATTCAATACCACAGCTCTGAATATCCAGCACACCATTGACTGCAACACCCGGTTTAAGTTTTTTACTAATAGGCAGATTAATTGACAGAGACAGGTCACTTAAACCCTGCGCCTTAAGGTCATTGAGCAGGGCCTCTTTGCCCTGCCCCAGTGGACTATTGGACAAATAGGAAAAAACATCCGCCAGAGGCCCACTGGCCTTGGCATCAACCAGCAAACGAGCCCTGGGGAGGTTCCTGATACGTACCGAGCCAGTTGTGATTTGGCTATCAAACAACCTGCCACCACTCACATCGATTGTCATGCCTTGATTCCGAAACTCAACCTCTCCGGCCAGATCCTCGATACGAGGCCAGCCTTTCCAGTAATCGAGCAGGACATCTCTAGCCGTAAAACGGGTAACAAAGATGCCCTCACCGTTATCAAAAGGGAAGTCCTGAAATGCCCCTTTGAAAAGTACCTGGCCTTCAGGGACATACCCCCCCTTCAGGGCATGAACCAACCAGTTGTAAATAGGCTTCTGTAATATACCCGCAGGCAGATACTTCGCAACCTGGCTGCCATCCCCTTCGTAAAAGGCGACCTTCAGGTCCATATCAGCGGGACCTGCACCCAGACCCAGGTCCAGCATCCCCTCACCATGGATATCCGGACTGGCCAGTTTGAGCTGACGCCCCTGTACTCGGTATCGATCCGAAGCGTCTTTTCTCCAGGCTATATCACCATTCAGATTCAGTATCTGCAACGACTCAAGAAATAACGCCGGATAATCCAGTTGTGCATCCTGAGCCTGCAACTGCATCTCGCCACTTTGCTCATCGAGGCTAAAACTTCCGTCCAGGCCTGTGACACCGGGGATCTTTTTATAGGCCGCCCAACTCAGGTCCTGAAACTCTGCCCTGGCCGAATACAGTTCTGGATTCTTGTCGTTGAACAATATATTCAGGTTTACGTCTTTGAGTGCACCGTTTGGCTGGTATCGCTGCAGCAACTTCCTTTCTCGATCGCCAAGCTCGGATCGGCTCAACGCTATTGCTGCCACTTCACCCATATGTAAATAGTCGGCACTGAGCATGAACCGTTGATATGACTGATTCTTGTCAAAGCGGACACTGACATCGGTCTGAGGCCATTCATGATCGCCTATCCGTACCTGTAGCTGGCTGAAATCTGCCATCCAGCCCTGTTGTGTATTCTTCCACTGGAAAAGACCGCGGGCATGATCAAGGACATATTGACTATTCGCCTTACCCTTACTGAGTGCACTATCCCAGGTCAGGTTCTTTACATTAAAACGTCCACCCAGATCATTCATACGACCCTTGCTCCAGTCCAGCCAGAACTTGACGTCACCCTGGCCTTTCTCGAGCAAGCCCGCAAAACGAAAATAAGAACTTGAAGGGATCCCTTCAAACTTTAATCCCTGGACATCACCGTGGACTATGACACCCCACCCATCTTTAACCCAGAAGTCGCCATCGAGTCGTGCATGGAGTCTTAGCTGTTTTCCCAGCTCTTCAGGCAGGCCAATATTACCCTCCACCAGGATCAGGCCATCTTCAATGGCCATACCGACATTCACAGGTGAAAAGCGGACTGCTGCACTATCGACACGATTGATCCATTGCACGTCACTCTTGAGCAGGGAAAAGGTAATGCCCTTCAGGCTGGCCATCAGTTCCCTGAAATCCGTCGTTCGTTCCTGTTGCATCAGGCGTATGCCAGGAATCACCAGACGCTTGTCCTCACGCAACTCCAGAGTCAGCTGGCTGCCTGAAAAGGTCACACGTGAGGGTACGGGAATCTGTTCCGCCAGTAGTCGATAAAAATCTACATGTATGTAGATATGTTCAAAGTTCAGTACGGACTGACCACCTTCCTGGTCAAGGACCTGAACATCACCCAGGTGCAAAGACGGCGCGATGCCATGCCATCGAATATCGATACTGGCTATATTGACGGGCTGCCCCAGCGCCCTGGCGGCCTGTTCCCTGATCTCGGGCAGGTAATCCTGTACGGCAGGGGAGAGGATTCGACCAACGCTTAACAGCACCGCCAGGATGACCAGAAAGACCACCGACACCCAGCTGATACCGATATAGCAACGTCTGAAAAATATTTTCATCGACTAGAGCGGAACGACATCAAACTGCTCTTGAGAATACATGGACTCGACCTGAATACGGATCGGGATATTGATAAACTCCTGCAGTTCAGCAAGGCTGGCTGACTCTTCGTCGACCAGTAAATCGACCACGCTCTGCGCTGCCAGGACCAGCAGTTCCTTGACATCAAACTGTCTCGCCTCACGCATGATTTCGCGGAATAACTCATAGCAGACGGTTTCTGCCGACTTGACGTAACCCCTGCCTGTACAGACCGAACAGGGCTCACACAAGATATGCTCGAGGCTTTCACGAGTACGCTTTCTGGTCATTTCAACCAGACCAAGCACCGAGACCTCACTGATATGACTCTTGGCGTGATCTTTTTCCAGGGCCTTGGCCAGGGCACTCATGACCTGGTTCTTATGCTCATCGTGCACCATATCGATGAAGTCGATAATAATGATGCCACCCAGGTTCCGTAATCTGAGCTGACGGGCGATGGCCTGGGCCGCTTCCAGGTTGGTCTTAAAGATGGTTTCTTCCAGGTTGCGATGCCCTACAAATCCACCGGTATTCACATCGATCGTGGTCATTGCCTCGGTCTGGTCAAAAATCAGATAACCACCCGACTTAAGCAGGACCTTACGTTCCAGGGCCTTTTCAATTTCATCTTCGACATTATAGATGTCAAATATGGGGCGCTCTCCCGGGTAATGCTCTATCCGCGAGGCAAGGCCTGGTATATAAGACTGCGAAAAACTGATCATACGTTGTGCGGTCTCGCGAGAATCGATGCGAATCTTTTCGATATCTTCATCAACCATATCGCGCATGGTGCGCTGTATCAGTGGCAGGTCGGAATAGACGACAGAACCCGCCTGGACCTTCTGATGATTGTCCTTGATACACAGCCAGAGCTTGTTGAGAAACTCCATATCGCGTCGTAATGATTCTTCGCTGGCCGATTCCGCTGCGGTACGAATGATGTAACCATGCGGACTGTCCATCTCACTGGCGATCTGTTCGACCAGGGCCTTTAACCTGGGTCGATCCTCCTCACCCTCGATCCTGGAGGATACGCCGACGATTCCACTGTTCGGCACCAGCACCAGGAACCGTGACGGTATACTGAGATGGGTAGTCAGTCGTGCACCCTTGGTGCCCAGTGGGTCCTTGATGACCTGAACCAGGAGGTCCTTGCCCTCGTAGAGCAGATTAGAAATATGCTCGCGGGGTGCTTCATGATCGCCATTATCGTTTTGCGGAATAGCAATATCCGAGGCATGGAGAAAAGCCGCCCGATCGAGTCCGGCATCGACAAAGGCCGCCTCCATACCCGGTAATACACGACAGACACGTCCTTTGTAGATATTGCCAACCAGGCCTTTTTTTTCGGTCCGCTCGATGGCTATTTCCTGCAACACACCATTTTCCACCAGGGCCACACGGGTTTCCATGGGTGTTACATTAATCAGAAGTTCAGCACTCATACTGGAATTTTAGCCTCATTTAGCTCGTTGAATGCCAGTTCATGGTCACATCTACACCATAGGATTTCAGTAATTCCATGGTCTCATAGATGGGCAGGCCCATCACGCCCGAAAAGCTGCCCTCAATATGCTGTATAAAGGCCGCTGCCAGACCCTGAATGGCGTAGGCGCCGGCTTTATCGACGGGTTCACCAGTTTGCCAGTACCGTTCAATCTCCTGTTCTGTTAAAGGTATGAATGAAACCTGGCTTTCAGAGAGTCGTATGCCGCTCTTTTCAGCATCGACCAGTGCAACGGCCGTGAGTACCTGATGGGTATTCCCGGACAATCGATTTAGCATCTCTATACCCTGGGCACGGTCTGTCGGTTTGCCAAGAATATCGTCCTCAATCACCACAACGGTATCGGAACCCAGTACCGGTCTGCTCTTGTCGGACCTTTCCCACCCCGCCCTGGCCTTTTCCAGTGCAAGCCTTTCAACATAAGTCCTGGGGGACTCGTCCTCCAGACGCGACTCGTCGATATCAACAGGCAATACTTCAAAGGTGACCCGCATCTGTTGCAGAAGTTCACTACGTCGGGGTGATGAGGAGGCCAGGACTAGCTGGGAATGAAGGTCAGACATCTCAGGCCCTGTGATAAGGATGGTTGCGCAGGATGCTCCATGCCCGATAGAGTTGCTCGGCCACAATGATGCGTACCAGCGGATGAGGAAAGGTCAGTGGCGATAAAGACCAGCGCTGTTCGGCCTGCTGCAGGCAGGTTTGACTCAGTCCTTCAGGACCACCAATCAACAGGCTGACATTCCGTCCATCCTGCATCCATCGCTCCAGTTGTTGCGCCAGTTGTTCAGTTGACCAGGAACGGCCCCTGACGTCCAGGGCCAGGATCATATTACCCTGAGGCACTGCACCCAGCAGTAGTTCAGATTCTTTTTCGGTAATGCGGCGGGTATCGGCTGACTTGCCGCGTTTTTCGGCAGCGATTTCCCTCAGTTCTAAACGACACTCAGAAGGCATACGGTTTGCGTATTCCCCATAGCCCTGATTGACCCAGGAAGGCATGCGGCTACCTATAGCCAGCATCTGGATGCGCATGGCTATGGATACCAGGGCTTATTCACCCTCGGCTCCCAGAGAGTCCTGACCATCCTGCAACCAGAGCTTCTCGAGATTATAAAAATCTCTGACCTGTGGCAGCATGACATGCACCACGACATCATTCAGATCGACCAGAACCCAGTCCCGACTATCCTGCCCTTCGACACCCAATGGCGCAACACCGCCCTCCTTGGCCTTAATCACGACATTATCTGCAAGGGCCTTCACATGGCGGTCCGAGGTGCCACTGGCAATCACCATGATATCGGTAATCGCAGTCTTACCCCTGACATCCACAACGCGTATATCGACGGCCTTGACGTCTTCAAGGGCATCCACTACCAGGTCGATCAGTTGTTCAAGATTCATTCAGTTCTCTTTTATCTTAAGGACCGGTAAAGGCCCTTCTCTTCAATATAGTGTCTTACGGTTTCCGGCAACAGGTAGCGCGGACTTAAACCACGTTCTATCCGTTCCCTTATGTCGGTGGATGAAATATCCAGCAACACCTGTTGTCGAAACAGGACTTTTCCACCCGGTTGCCTGTGCAATTCTTCGATCTCCCTGGCCAGACGCTGCTTCAGCCATAAGTCCAGGGGTTCCTCCAGCCGGGGCTCATAACCAGGACGCCGCGTTACCAGGATATGGGCATGGTCCGTCAGCTGCCTCCATTGATGCCACCTGGGCAGGTTCACAAAGGCATCCATCCCCATGATAAGCACCAGAGGCAACCCTGTGTCGATACCCCGTCTAACATCGGCTAAGGTATCCACCATATAGGAGGGCCCGGGACGTTCCAGTTCGCTGCTATCCAGGATAAAACCAGGCTGCTCCTGGATCGCCAGTTCCACCATGGACTTACGATCGGCAGTGGAGGTCTCCGGTTCTGCTCGATGCGGTGGTATCGATGAGGGTAGAAAACGGATTTCCTGAAAACCCAGTTCCTCAAGCAGCTCCAGTGCAGGACGCAGATGCCCAAAATGTATGGGATCGAAGGTCCCGCCCAGAATACCGATCATCGACAAGAGCCGGCCCGATACCGTCTACTGACGGATATGACCATCACCCAGCACGACGAATTTAAGGGTCGTCAGCCCTTCAAGACCCACCGGGCCTCGTGCATGCAACTTGTCCGTGCTGATACCGATCTCTGCACCCAGACCATATTCAAAACCATCCGCAAACCGGGTCGAGGCATTGACCATGACCGAGCTAGAATCCACCTCCCGCAAAAACTGACGCGAACGAGTGTAATCCTGGGTGATAATGCTATCTGTATGGTGCGAACCATAGGTATTGATATGCTCAATCGCAACCTGAATATTCGAAACAAGCCTTATAGAAAGGATTGGAGCGAGATATTCAGTGCCCCAGTCCTCTTCGGTCGCTTCCTTGATATCACTCAGGATCACGCGTGTATGCGTACAGCCTCTTAGCTCCACCCCGTGCTCATCAAAGCGCTGTTTTAAAATCGGCAGGACCTCAGTTGCAATACTATCGTGTATGAGCAGGGTCTCCATCGTATTGCAGGTACCATAGCGCTGGGTCTTGGAATTTACGGTCACGTCTATGGCCTTATTCAGGTCGGCCTCATCATCAATATAGACATGGCAGATACCGTCCAGATGCTTGATGACCGGTATCAGTGACTCCCGGCTGACCCGTTCAATCAGCCCCTTGCCACCACGCGGAATGATGACATCGACAGACTCCTTCATGCGCAGCAATTCGCCCACTGCTGCACGATCTGTCGTTTCGATGACCTGAACCGCATCAGTGGGCAAACCGGCTGCTTCCAGTCCGGATTGGATACAGTCGGCCACTGCTCGGTTCGAATGAATGGCCTCGGAACCACCTCGCAGGATGGTGGCATTACCGGATTTGAGGCACAGTCCTGCCGCGTCCGCAGTCACGTTGGGCCGGGATTCATAAATTATACCAATGACGCCCAGAGGAACGCGCATGCGTCCCACCTGAATACCACTGGGTCGAAAATTCAAATCGCTGATTTCACCCACGGGATCGGCCAGGGCGGCGATCTGCCGCAGCCCTTCGGCCATGCCACTGATCACGGCATCGGTCAGGGTCAGGCGATCCAGCATGGCATCGTCCAGGCCATTGGCGCGCCCGGCATCCAGATCCTTACGGTTTTCGGCCTTTAAATCATTCGAGCGGGCCTCGATCATATCGGCCATGGCCAGTAGTGCCCGGTTCTTACTGCCCGTATCCGCACTGGCCAGGGCTCGGCTCGCTACACGGGCCTTGTTCCCTACATCGGTCATATAGGCGGGAATATCCAGCATGGCATCGGAGGCCGTGGCACTCATGTCTTATTTCCTCTATTTACGGGTCGCTGCGGTTTCAAATAAAGACACACCACAGGCATCAAGACTTAATTGTAACAATTCATCCCAGATCCTGCCCTCTCCCACACCTTTCAGGCTTCGATCCAGCTCAGCACAGCGATGGAGTAGCTCTAACCAGGCAGCCGCATTTAATCGTTTCAGGGCCTTTCGAACCTGTGGTTTTCTCTGTTTCCAGACCCGTGCGCCCTCCATAACCCGCTCTATCGGCTGCCCACGTTCTGCCTGGTGCGCCATATCGGATAAGGCACGAATCTCACGCGTTATCCCCCACAGGATAAGAATCGGCTCCACGCCCTCACCGCGCAGCCCCTCGATCATTCGAACACAACGCCGCCCATCACCTTCCAATATGGCATCTACCAGGTCAAAGACACTGTAACGGGCCTGATCGGCAACACTGGCCAGGACGGTGTCGGCATCCAGGGGACCGGCATCATGCAGGAGCGCCAGCTTATCCACCTCCTGAGCTGCAGCGAGGAGATTGCCCTCGATACGCTCGGCCAGGAAGGTCACGGCATCATCCGTGGGTTGCAGGCCTTTGCCTTGCATGCGTTGTCTGATCCAGGACTGGGTCTGCGACAGATCCAGGGGCCAGACCTGTACCAGTACACCCAGTTTTTCCAGGGCCTTGACCCAACTGGATTTGAGCTGATCCCGGTCCAGTTTACCGGACTGGATCAGCAGGATAGTGTCTTCAGGCGGACGTTCGGCATAGGTCCTGAGCGCCTGGGAGCCATCACGACCAGGCTTTCCCGATGGCAATCGCATATCCAGTATGCGGCGCTCTGCAAACAGGGACAGGCTGTCAGAGGCGGCGATTAAACTCCCCCAGTCGAAACCCTTTTCAACCGTGAACACTTCGCGTTCGCTATAGCCCTGCGCACGTGCATGCTGACGTATGGCATCCGCGGCCTCCATCATCTGTAGGGGCTCATCCCCTGATAGCACATAGACAGGGGCGAGTTCACGTTCTAACTGCTGGTGAAGTTGTTGTATGCCTATTCGCATTGACTACTGGTTGAGAGATCCCAGCCGTTCTACAATTTTCTGAGCCAGGTCGCGCACCATTTCTTCGCGCAATACCCTTTCCTCCTCCGTTTTTCCCAGCACATCATCGGGATTCCAGAGCAAATCTCTTCTCACGCTCAACTGCTCGGCTGGCAGATCCAGTCCTTTATCCTTATCCTGGAGCGACAGAGTGACGCGGGTAAACAAACGGTATTCTCTGACCCGTCCATCGGTGCCAACGACCAGGATTTCCTTGTCCTGCTTAAAACCGCTCAGTCTCAGCTCAGCGGCCTCGGCATCATCATGCCTAATGACCTCAACGCCATTGGCACGTAGATACCGAGACAGGACGATCACCAGCTGGTCATAGCTATCCAGGCCCGTTATGGTCATTTTTTCAAGCCCGGGCGGGAGATCGGCCTTTCCGCGCATCTGAAATCCACAAGCGCTCAGTAACAGGAATATTCCCCCGACGAAGACGACTATCAGGAAATGAGTTTTAATTGGCAACGACATTGATCAGCTTCCCCGGAACCACGATGATTTTTCTGATGGTTTTATCTTCGACGAATCTTTGGACGTTCTCGTTGCCAATGGCCAGCTCCTCGATGCTCTCGCGACTGGCATCAGCTGCCACCCTGATGTGCCCCCGCAATTTGCCATTCACCTGTATCACCAGTTCGATACTGTCCTGCTCCAGGGCTGCTTCATCACACTCTGGCCAGATCTGATCAATCACGGCATCGGTATGTCCCAGGGCATGCCAAAGGCTATGGGCAATGTGCGGCACAATCGGTGACAACATCAGAACAATGGCCTCGAGAGCCTCCTGAACCAGGGCTTGCCCCTGTTCGGAGGCATCATCAAACTTACCCAGGTCGTTGAGTAATTCCATATTGGCGGCGATCGCCGTGTTGAAGGTCTGTCGTCTACCTACATCATCACCGACCTTTTGCAGGGTCTGATGCAGTTTTCTACGCAGATCCTTCTGGGTATCGTTCAGGCTCGAGGGGGAGAGCTCTGCTATGGCCCCGCCCTCGCGATGCTGATAGACCATGGACCAGAGGCGCTTGAGAAACCGATGCGCCCCCTCCACACCGGAATCAGACCATTCCAGGGACTGCTCGGGTGGGGCTGCAAACATGGTAAACAGGCGGACGGTATCGGCACCATATTGCTGTATCAGTTCCTGGGGGTCGACGGTATTACCCTTGGACTTGGACATCTTGACACCATCCTTAAGCACCATACCCTGGGTCAGGAGGCGACCAAAGGGCTCATCGGCCTTCACCAGGCCCATGTCCCGCATTAACTTGGTAAAGAAACGGGCATACAGCAGATGGAGTATTGCGTGTTCAATGCCCCCAATATACTGGTCGACGGGTAACCAGTGGTCGGCACGTTCATCCAGCATGGCCTGGTCATTATCGCGGCAGGTAAAGCGGGCAAAATACCAGGACGACTCAAAGAAGGTATCAAAGGTGTCCGTCTCATGTTCGGCCTTGCCGCCACATTTCGGACACGTGGTCTCATAGAACTCAGGCATCTTCTTGATGGGGGAACCCACACCATCAAAGTCGACATCCTCAGGGAGTACGACCGGCAACTGATCCTCGGGCACTGGAACCGGGCCACAATCGGGACAATTGATGATCGGAATCGGGCAACCCCAGTAACGCTGGCGTGAGACACCCCAGTCGCGCAAGCGGAAGTTGACCTGGCGACGTCCCCTACCCGCATTGCCCAACCAGTCGGCTATGGCACCAAAGGCCTCGACCGAGCTCAGGCCTGAAAACTCACCGGAATTGATCAATACCCCTTTGTCGGTAAAGGCGGCCTGTTCCAGGTCTGCTTCGAGGGCATCATCCGCTGGCTGGATCACCTGCTCGATTGGTAATCCATTACTACGGGCAAACTCCCAGTCGCGTTGATCATGAGCAGGAACGGCCATGACGGCTCCGGAACCATATTCCATGAGGACAAAATTAGCCACCCAGACAGGCACCTTGCGACCAGTAACCGGATGTACGGCCATGACACCAGTGGGCATTCCTTTCTTTTCCAAGGTGGCCATATCCGCCTCGGCCACCTTGGTATTACGGCATTCTTCGATAAAGGCCAACAGGGCAGGATTCTCCTCTGCGGCCCTGGCAGCCAGGGGATGCTCGGCGGCCACACCCACATAGGTCACGCCCATAAGGGTATCGGGACGTGTGGTATAGACCGTTAACCGCTCATCGCTATCCTCAATGCCAAACTCCATTTCCACACCCTCGGAACGCCCGATCCAGTTGCGCTGCATAGTGCGCACCTGTTCAGGCCAGTCCTCCAGCTTATCCAGGTCGGAGAGCAATTCCTCAGCATAATCGGTAATCTTCAGGAACCACTGGGGTATCTCGCGCCGTTCAACCAGGGCGCCCGAACGCCAGCCTCGACCATCGATTACCTGCTCGTTGGCCAGTACCGTCTGATCAACCGGGTCCCAGTTCACCATGGCGGTCTTGTTGTAAACCAGGCCCTTCTCAAACAACTTGGTAAAGAACCATTGTTCCCAGCGATAGTATTCCGGCCGACAGGTCGCAATTTCCCGATCCCAGTCGTACCCAAAGCCCAGGCGCCTGAGCTGACCACGCATATAATCGATGTTTTCGTAGGTCCACTTGGCCGGGGGCACCTGATTTTTAATCGCCGCATTTTCAGCCGGCAGGCCAAAGGCATCCCAGCCCATGGGCTGCAGGACATTTTTACCCTGCATACGCTGATAACGGGTAATCACATCTCCAATGGTGTAATTGCGGACATGCCCCATATGCAGGCGCCCACTGGGATAGGGAAACATCGATAGACAGTAAAAGGCCTCTTTATCAGCCTGTTCCACGGCCCTGAAGGTCTGATGGTCATCCCAGTACGTCTGGGCCTGCTGTTCGATGGCTTGGGGGTCGTATTGTTCTTGCATGAAATCCGTGCTGAAGGGCTATGAATAAAGGGGGCAAGGATACCAGCCCAGGGGGCGCAGCTACAATATGCAGCCATCCTTACACAACGCTAAACCTATCGACGACTGATTAGAGCTCTACGGATTCGGGCGCCACCTTAAGGACTTCATCGATGGTGGTCAGTCCATGGGCAATCTTCTGGGCACCGTCCAGCCGCATGGAGTGCATACCCTCCTTGATGGCCTTGCGTCGTAACTCGATCAGGTCCGTATCGGGTCCAATCATCTGCTTGAACTCATCCGTCATGGGCAGTAACTCGTAGACCCCAAGGCGACCACGAAAACCCGTCTGACGACACTCCAGGCAACCCACTGGCTTGTAGATTGATTCCGGTGGCCTGACCTTCCAGGGATAGATTAAAGACTGCCAGAGATCATTATCGACCTCGGTAGGCGCCTTACAATGCGGGCACAGGGTCCGCACCAGGCGCTGGGCCAGTACACCGAGCAGGGTGGCCTTGAGTAGATAGGGGGCCACCCCGATCTCGAGCAGGCGGGTAATGGCCGAGGCCGCGTCATTGGTATGCAGGGTGGAAAACACCAGATGTCCGGTCAGTGCCGCCTGGATCGCCATCTCCGCCGTTTCCAGATCGCGTATCTCACCGATCATGATGATATCCGGATCCTGTCTCATCAGGGTGCGTATACCCGAGGAAAAATCGAGCCCAATATTATGCTGAACCTGCATCTGGTTGAGTTTGGGTTCCACCAGCTCGATGGGATCCTCCACCGTACAGACATTGACCTCAGGCCGGGCCAGTTCATTGAGTGTGGTATACAGCGTCGTGGTCTTGCCCGAACCCGTGGGACCGGTCACCAGGATGATTCCATTCGGCTGATGGATCATGTCCTGCCAGTACTGCCTTGTCTTCTCACCAAAGCCAAGGGCACTGTAATCTTTGACCAGTACCTCAGGATCAAAGATACGCATGACCAGTTTTTCACCAAAGGCCGTCGGCATCGTGGAGAGTCTTAGCTCCACTTCCTTGCCTTCGGGTGTCTTGGTCTTTAAACGTCCATCCTGGGGTTTGCGTTTTTCCGCCACATCCATACGGCCCAGTATCTTGATTCGGCTGGTTACGGCTGCCATGACTGAAGTGGGGATCTGATACACCGTATGCATCACCCCATCGATACGAAAACGCACATTGCCCTGCTTACGTCGAGGTTCCAGGTGTATATCGCTGGCCCGCTGGTCATAGGCATACTGCAGTAACCAGTCGACGATATTTACTACATGCTGGTCATTGGCATCGAGCTGACCACTGCGGCTCAGCTCCATCATCTGTTCCAGATTCTGGACCCCACTGACCGTCTGGGCACCATGATTTTCTTCAGCCCCGGAGACCGAACTGGACAGGGAGTAAAACTCCAGGGAATAGCGGTTGATATCATCGGGATTAACGATGACGAGCCTGATCTCCTTGGTCAGGAGCCTTTCCAGTTCACGCCGCCATTCCGTCACCCAGGGCTGTGCCGTGCCGATGACCACCTCATGCTCATGCACCTCGAGCGCGAGAACCCCGAAGCGAGCGGCATAGGCATAACTCATGACCGCGGTTACCGAGGCCACGTCGATCTTCAGTGGATCAATGCGATAGACGGGTAATCCGGCCTTATCTGCAAACCAGCTGGTCAACCCCTCCAGGGTCATCTTTTGACCGGGATAGCGACCGTCTTCCCAGCCCCGATCGGCAATAATCTGCAGGGGGTGACGCCGGGCACGGTCATCGGGGGCAACGACGGATTTGAGCATGCGCGCCGAGTCCGAGCCTACGATACCCTCCTCCACAAGATCATCCAGGACATCCTCAAGTGTCACGACCTTTTCATTTATGGCGGCCATCTCCAACGCACTATGACTCATCTAAGCACCCTGAAGTCATTTAGTCCTTCCTGTAATTCGATGATATCTTCACACTCCAGCAGATCAACCTCGGCCATGGGTGGCCCCTCGTTTAGCCAGGCCTTCATCTTATCGAGGGCCGCCTCATCACCCTGAGCATAGCATTCTACCCTTCCATCACGCAGATTCCTTACCCAGCCTTTAAGCCCCAGCATACGACCTTTCCTGACCGAGCTTTCCCTGAAAAAGACGCCCTGAACCCGACCCGTAATGTAACAGTGAATTGCCTTCATAAGAGAAGCTTTAAAAATAAAAAGGGCCCCTTAAAAAGGGGCCCTTTGATACCTGCTGGCAAACGCCATTGGGTGTAATGTTACTGAGAGACGTAATTTACATCGCTGTCTTCAACAACACCGATTGCCCATGCACCGCGGTTCTTGGCATGAGAAACTGCCTTTGAAACCTCGGACTCAGAAGGATTCTGGTCGATACCGAACTCCTGGCCAGGGAAGATGAGATCAGGGTCATTGATCTGGTCGGCGTTTGCCTTGTAGATCAGGGGCCACTGATAAGGGTTACCATAAATGGTGTCCTTGGCAGAGATATTCCACAGGTTGTCACCGGTTTCGACGGTATACATGATGCGACCGGCAGCCAGACTGGCCTCAAGAGCAGTGATAGCATCATAGGCTTCGCGACCCTTCGCCTGTGCGTAGTAGTCTTCGGCCTCTGCCAGCATAGCCTTTTGTTCATCGGTCAGACCACCCATGCCCTTGATCTTTTCGATTTTAAACTTGGCCTGTTGCAGGTAGTACTGATCGATAGACTCATCAGCCAGTGCCTTAGCCTTATTGGCAAGTGACTCGGCTTCAGCGTAATCACCATCATTATAGGCGGCCTGGGCTTTCTTAAGCAGGTCGTCAGTAGTGGTCCAGTCAAAACCCAGTGCTTTGGCTTCTGCAGCTGACTGCTTGGCAGCATTGATTGCAGCCAGAGCTGATTCCTGCTCGCTGCTATCAGTTACGGGTTCCTGCGTGCTGGCACAACCAACAACGAAAGCGAGGGCCAGTAATACGGCAGCCAGTCGGAAGATACGGAAGTTCATCAATACAGACTCCTGAGTGAATTTATGATTTTTACTTAAAGTAATTTGAAAAGTACACCGGACACCCCTTAGTGTCAAGGGAACCAAGTCTCATTTTGTTGGGTTATTTGGAGCTGAGATTATTGAGTATCAGCCGCCTGTTTGCGCGCCAGTATAGCCTTTTCCTTGGCCATCTCCGCGAGCTCTCTTGCCTTTTTGTATTCACCACCATTCAATGCTGTCTCCGCCTGCTCTAGAAGCTGATCGGCTTCGGCATAGAGAGTATCGGCCTTTTCCTTAGCCCCGACTTCAGCGGCCGCCTGCAGGGCCTGCCGTGCATCACTCATTTCCTGTACAGGCAAACCTCCACATGCGGACATAATGACGGCCAATAAGATCCCCGTCAGGCTCATCCGTAAGCTGGTAAACATATTCATAGACGACATCACTGGACGCAGGAATTTCCATCTGTTAAACATGCCGGGACACTATCACCCGTTATCTGGAGCGTCAAGAAACGCAAAACCACTATGAAGCCAATTCGCATCTATCACAACCCTCGTTGCAGCAAATCCCGACAAACCCTGGAGCTACTCAAACAGCAGGGGATAGAACCCCAGATCGTGGAATACCTGAAAGAACCCCCTGGCGCTGACGAAATCGAATCCGTACTCAATATGCTGGATCTGGAACCCAGGGAGCTGATGCGCAGGAAAGAATCGGAATACAAGGAACTGGGGCTGGACAACCCCGAGCTTGACCGCAAGGCCTTAATCCAGGCCATGGTCGATCATCCAAAACTCATCGAACGGCCTATCGTCATTAACCAGGATCGTGCCGCCATTGGTCGCCCACCTGAATCCGTACTCGAGATCCTCTAGATCATGCCCTATATCCTCATACTCTTTTACAGCCGCCATGGTGCCACGCTACGTATGGCCGAACGTATTGCCAGAGGGATCGAAGAGACCGGTCATTTCGAGGCCATGCTACGTACGGTCCCCGCGGTCTCACCCGAAACAGAGGCCACTCGTGATGCAGTCCCCGATCAGGGTGCCCCCTATGTGACCCTGGATGAGTTGCGTGAATGCTCGGGACTCATCCTGGGCAGCCCGACACGATTTGGAAACATGGCAGCCCCCCTGAAATTCTTTATGGAGCAGACCAGCGAACTCTGGTTTGCAGGGGCACTCGCAGGAAAACCAGCGGGTGTGTTTACCTCTAGCGCCTCCCTCCATGGCGGCCAGGAATCGACCCTGCTCAGCATGATGTTGCCCCTCTTACATCACGGCATGCTGATCAGCGGCCTGCCCTACTCTGAGGCCGCACTCACCCAGACCCGTAGCGGCGGGACTCCTTACGGCCCCACCCATTTTGCGGGCACCCAGGGTGAGGAACCCTTCACCGATGACGAGATCAAGCTATGCAAGGCCTTGGGCAGGCGCATCGCTGCCCTGGCACAACGCCTGGGGCAGGAGGACTAGTGGATCTAAGAAAGCTGTCCTATATTGCCGCCCTCATCGGTCTGTTTGGTCTGATCTTCCTGATCCTGGCCTGGAACGTATGGATCTCTCCACCGACCGAGCTGCCTAGATCCCTGGTGTTGTTGTTACAACTGCCTCTGCTGCTTCTACCCATGCGCGGCATGCTGCATGGGCAACCCTACACCTTTGCCTGGGCCACCTTTGTGGCCCTGCTGTATTTCATAATCGGTGTCGATAATGCCGCAATAGATGGCCGTGAGCTATATGGCGGTCTGGAGATCCTGTTCAGCATCCTGATGTTTATGGGGTCCATGATCTATACCCGCCTTGAAAGCCGTAGGCTGAAGGCCGAGGAAGAGCAGACGTCTCAGGACTGATTCAGTACAGATCGTATAAAGGGAATGGTGAGTCGACGTTTAGCCGTCAGGCTGGCCAGGTCCAGTTCTTCCAGCATATCCATGAGATAGGCCAGATCACGCGGATATTGCCGCAACAGGTATTGTCCCACTTCGTCTGGCAGATCTAGCCCTCGCCGCTCTGCGCGTAACCGTAGCGCCCTGATCTTGGCCGCGTCACCCAGTGGCTTTAACTGAAACACGGGGCCCCATAGCAACCTGGAAACAAGATCGGGAAGATCGATAGCCAGCTGACGTGGGTTATCGTTTGAAGTCATCACCAGCCTGCCACCACTTTGTCGTTGTCGGTTAATCAGGTCGAAGAGGGCAAACTCCCAGGCCGCATCCCCGGCCACCAGATGGATATCATCCAGGCAGATCAGGCCAAGCTGTTCTGTCCCCTCAAGAATCCCGACACCATAATCGCGTATCTCCAACAGCGGGAGATACAGAGCCGGCTGCCCCTGTTCCCCGGCCAGGTGACAGGCCGCCTGCAACAGGTGGGTCTTACCCATACCCGCCCCACCCCAGAGCAATAACTGTTGTTCCCCTTCTCCCCTGGCGAGGGACTGGAGACTTTGAATGGCAAGCCCATTATCGCCGGGATAACAGGTCGCAAAGGAGGTGTCATCACGTAAACGGATATTCAGGGGCAACTGTTGGGGGATCACCATATTGGCCTGTCTAAGTAACCTCTAAGCGGAGGTTCAGGAACTACGTTTTCTGGAATGGATGGTCAACATCGTCCAGCGCACAACATAATCGATGCCGCTGAACAAGGTGGTGATAAACACCAGCACCATCAGCCCATCGACTAACAACACAGGTAACTCAGATACACCGGCATTCCACATCACCACCAGCACCAGCATGATCTGCAACAGGGTGTTCACCTTACTGATCACGCTGGGGCGCATCTCCAGTTCACGCGTGACCCAGTGATAGGCGATAGCGCCGGCCAGGATGATAACGTCGCGAAGAATAATCACCCCCACCACCAGCCAGGGCATCATCCCCTGCAGGCCCATCACGATGAGGGTGGAGACCATCAGTGCCTTATCGGCCAGTGGATCCAGTATGCCGCCGAGCCGCGTCCGCCAGTCAAAATGCCTGGCCAACCAGCCATCCAGGCCATCAGACGCGCCGGCCAGCAAAAAAAGCCACAGGGCCTTATCCACGGCCCCCTGCCATAAATAGAATAAGACAGGACCTATCAGAACAAATCTGAATAGCGTAATCAGATTGGGAATATCTCTGCGTGTCACCTTAATAACCGGTAATACAACCCGCTAGTGGTTACGGAGGGAAGCTCTTCAAAATCAGGCTCCCTGGCCTCAAGCACGTCACCCAGCATCACCAGACGCTCTAGATCACGAGAGGACCCACGCATGCGAACATCGAGATGCGCCTGCGACAGACTGATTTGCCGTGGTGTCACATCCAGCACGGCGTCAAAGGATTTCAGGTAATCCCTGACCCTCAGGTAATCCGCCAGTGAGTTCACCTGATCAACGGTAACCTCAACGGCACCGGCCTGGTCAGAAAAACCCTGGGTGGCATGCCAGGAAGCCAGATAGGAGGCCAGCCCATAGACGCCCTTTGTCAGGGCCTCATTCAGAGTCGCCCCTTCCGATTCGAATACCACGGTCTGATCGGCTTCACGCAGACGCCAGCGACCAATCCACTGTCCCTGCTGTCTCTGTACACGACCTATGAGTATTGCGTCGGCTGAATAGCGCCTGGAGGCCTCATCCACCGTGTCATAAAAACCACCCACGATGTCACCGGAACGGACCTTACTATTATCTTCGACATCGAGCAGAGGAAACATCAGGGGTACACCGCGGTCGCGTGCAGCCTGGTTCAGGGTTTCGCGCTCCGCACGACGCCCCTTGGAGCTGATCATGAACCGTTTTGAGCCCTGAGATACAGCTATCCAGCTCAGCACAGCGGGACGCTCGCGTCCCCACACCGGTAGACCCCGATTAGCCAGGTCCTTACTGAGACGGGTCTCATCAAAGTCTATGACGAGCTCAAATCCCTCACCCTCTTTGGCCGGCAGATAGCGAAATCGTTGCACATACTGTGCTGCACCACGAATCAACGACTCCACTTCGGCATTCTGGGCAATACCTCCATCACCTGTGATGCGCACCAGCACCTGCCCCATGCCCGTTTTAATGGCCTCCATACGTTGTTCCCGGTCCCTGCTTTCAACCGGAACCTGCACAGAAAAAAGCTCTTCTATCTGAACGGCATGCGCCGGCGATATAAATATCAGCAGGATGAGCATGAACGCAATAAAGGAGAGGGACAGAAGTTTTGTGTTACGCACAGGAAAATCCATTCTTGGAAAAGGCTAACCTTATCATGGTGAAGGGCGGCGCTTAAAGGCTGCAGCGGTTTACAGCCCGTTCAGGTCTCGCTACCATCACCCTCCTTCGCAGCAGGGCAGATCCAATGACAGACTCTAAAGACAAACCTTCTCTCAGTTACCGTGATGCTGGCGTCGATATCGATGCCGGTAACAGCCTCGTGGAACGCATCAAACCACACGCTAAACGCACCCTACGCCCGGGAGTACTGGGTGGCCTGGGTGGTTTTGGCGCCCTGTTCGAGATTCCACTGGAGCGTTACCGCGAACCCGTACTGGTTTCGGGTACGGATGGGGTCGGCACCAAGCTCAAACTGGCACTGGAGCTGGGTAAACACGACACGATTGGTATTGATCTCGTGGCCATGTGCGTCAATGACATTATCGTGGCCGGGGCGGAACCCCTGTTTTTCCTGGATTACTATGCCACCGGCCAGCTGGATGTTGAGGTCGCTGCGGACGTGGTCAAGGGCATCGCCGATGGCTGTGTTCAGGCCGGGGCTGCGCTTTCCGGGGGAGAGACGGCCGAGATGCCCGGCATGTATGGTGAAGGTGATTACGATCTGGCGGGTTTCTGTGTCGGTGTGGCAGAGAAAAGCAAGATCCTCGATGGCAGCCAGGTTGCAGCCGGCGACCGCCTGCTGGGGCTGGCCTCCTCCGGTCCGCATTCCAATGGCTATTCCCTGATACGCAAGGTGCTCGAGGTCAGTGGCGCATCCCTTAACGACGCCCTGGGAAATACTAACCAGACCCTGGGCGAAGCCCTGCTGTCCCCTACACGCATCTACGTCAAAGCCCTGCTGGAACTGATGCAGAGCCAAACCGTGCATGCGCTGGCACATATTACCGGAGGGGGGCTGACGGAAAACCTGCCACGTGTCATGCCGGATTACAGCATGGCCTGCATTGACACCTCCAGCTGGCAACGCCCGGCCGTTTTTAACTGGTTACAGGAACAGGGTGGCATCAGCGACGACGAGATGCTGCGTACCTTTAACTGCGGCATTGGCATGGTCATCGTCATTCCGGAAGTAGATATTGAGCCCAGCAGGGCCATATTGAATCAGCACGGAATCGATTCATGGGAAATTGGGCAAATTGAATCCTGCGACTGCCAGACACCCTGCGTTAAATTTAGCTAATGCATGAAACACCAGCCATTGTTGTACTGATATCGGGTAGTGGCTCCAATCTCCAGGCCATTATCGACGCCGTTCAAAACGGGTCCATCCACGGCCATATTGCAGCAGTCATCAGTAACCGGCCGGATGCCTTTGGGTTAAGAAGGGCCAGCGAAGCCGGCATCCCAACCCGCGTTCTGGATCATAGCCTGTATCCTAATCGGGAACAGTTCGATGCTGAACTGATGTCGGTCATCGATGAATATCAACCCAGCCTGCTGGTCCTGGCCGGATTCATGCGCATCCTCACGGAGGGATTCGTTCGCCATTACCAGGGAAGGATGCTGAATATTCACCCGTCCCTGTTACCTAAGTATCGCGGCCTGAATACACATGCCCGGGCCATCGATGCCGGTGATACGGAACATGGCGTCAGTGTACACTTCGTGACCCCTGAGCTCGATGGTGGCCCCGTCATAGTGCAGGCCAGGGTTCCCATCCAGAGTGGCGATACTGCCGAGGAACTGGCCCAACGCGTCCTCGAGAAGGAGCATATCATCTATCCTCGGGCGATCTCCTGGTTCACTTCGGGCAGGCTCAAACTTGAAGACAACCAGGTCTTTTTTGATCACACCCCTATCGAAACACCCTTATTACTCGATACTATTGAATCCTGACTCCGGTGTCTGGAACGTCCCCTTGAGATCCCGCGTATTCTTATGCTCAACTCCGACATAACAGTTTCTGGGTCCATCATAATTCATGTTATAAATCAGGCTCTCCTGTGTAATCTGAACACGCATCTTTCCTATGGGTGCATCCACCTGATAACGTAATGGCAGTCGGCGTTCATCCTGGCTGATCCAGATATCCATCCAGCCCTCCTTATCTGCCTGGTTCTTTTCACTATTGGCTACCCTTAATCGAATTGCTGGCAGGCTGATATCTCCGATCTTGAGCACCTCATCACCCTGATATTGAACCGTATGCATCTTGACGTCTTCATCAACCGTAATGTTGATATCAAAACTGGGTTGTGTCTTAAAATCGTGCCGACGCATGACCTCAAGCACACCCAGGGGCTCCAGGGCAGTTTTGTCCCCAACTTCCCTGACCGTCTTATCGTAGATTAGAAAAGAACGCCTGCCATTATCAACCCTGGGATAATGCAAGAGGAATGAGGGTAGCGGCTCGGCCCCATCATCTTCCCATTTGAATTTATTACTCTCTGCCCATTGCTCACCTAAAAATGATAGCTCCTTGTCACTCTCATCAGGCTTCAGCTCCCTCTTACGATAGACCTTTATCATTTCATGTGGCCAGTCCATCCATACCACATGATAATTATCACTTTTTCCACGATCGAAATATTCAACAAGGCGGGTATAAGAAAGATCGATATTATTATTAGCAATCCATTCATAGCGCACAGGATGAAACAGCTCGGCGAAGGTAAAATTCTCGGTGCTGAGCCGCATCAATGATTGACAAACGAGTTCTTGATCGAACTCATGTGGCTTTGGCTTATTGTACAATGCCATATCGGCCAGATTCTTCCAGCTATAACCCGTGAAAAAACCGCGATAGGCAATCTTGTAACTGATATATTCTCCAGACTCAGGTACATTATTGCGCAGATCCCATTTGGGATAGCTAGCGGCCTGAGACAGCCCTGCGCTCAGCACAAACAGCATGATCGACAACGGAATGCCAAACCATGTCTTGCTGTTAAAAAAAAGTGTAAAACCCATGCCCGTCCTCTTGGAGAATTTCAGTTAATTTGTTGATAGAGACTAGTGTAATACCACATGGTTCATAAGCAAGCAGGTTAATTTTTTTCATCAACAGGACGGGCCATTCGTTCAGGTTGACCTTAAAAGCAGACACATGCTAGTTTCAACTCAATATTGTTACAGGGACGACACAGTCATTAGAACCGGGGCAGAGATCAATACCAAATGGAATCTCCATTTTCTTACCGGCCTATTAGAAGCCGACACAACCCTACATGATGCTTGAAAATATACCCCTTGCGCTGAAGTCTATCGCCTCTGCCACTTCAACGCTCAAGGCCTTTAATGACTGGCGGACGGATACCAAGGGTGATACCTATGCACTCATTGAAGAACTAAAAGAAAATACGCGTTATTGCTGGCTGGTGCTGGAAAAGGATATCGATCCTGAGTCAATCATCCCCAGGCTATCAACGACGGAATATGACCGACTGGGTAAGAGCGGCTTTGATTTCAATGCCCTGAAAAGACAGCCGATAGCGAGCATGAAATCCCTTCAGGGTACTGATCTCGCCTCCTGGCAAGGCAAGAGTACGGAAACCCTGATTGCGAACATCTATGACAAGATCAAGGATATCAAGACCCTGTACCCCTATCTCGAGGAACAAAAGAACATCCAGTGGAAAATACGTATTGGTAACATCCAGAAAAGAACACTACTACTGCTAAGGCATGTTACTCACTAGATTCAGGGCAACCCAAATACACAAGCATCAGTCTTAGGGAGAAAAAGACCCATGAGCACCGAAGAAAGGATTCTGGTCCAGGAAAGCATCAATGAGATAGGCGGGGATATCGATCAGGTTTCCCGTATATTCTATCGAGAGTTATTCCATATCGACATCCATCTTAAATCTGTTTTCTCGGGTGATATCGTTTTCCTGAATCGAAAATTCTCCAACCTGATTGGCACCTTTAAAAATGTGAAACACCTGGAAAAGATATCTGACTCCCTGGAAAAAATGGGTGAACGCCACATACACCATTACGGCGCACAGATCAGCCACTTTCCCGCTATAAAACAGGCCCTGATGATTGCCCTGGATCAGTATTTTGGTGACCGTTTTACTCCGGAACTGCGTACTGCCTGGGACCATGTCTTTGATGAGGTTGCTTCGGTGATGCAACAGGCCATGGGGCAGGCTGACCGCAGGAAGGTTCAAAGACTCGCTCATGAAGAAGCCAGTTATGATTCCGGCCTTCTGGAAGATATCGGTGGCCCCGATACAGTCACTCGCGTGCATCAACGTTTTTATGATGTCATATTCGATGAACCCTGGCTTGGGCAGTTCTTCTCGGGGCGTTCGAAAAACCAGTTAGTAGAGAAGCAGACCCAGTTCATGGTGGGGGCCTTTGGGGGTGAAAACAACTATATGGGAGATACTCCTGCCTTTGTACATATGCACATGTATATCACGGATGAAATGGCGGATCTTCGCGAAAAGATCCTGCGCCAGGCTATACTCGACGAAGGACTCGATAAAGGGATAGCCGATCGATGGTTACGAGTCGACAATGCCTTTCGTGCAGGCATTGTAAAAAAAACTATAGATGAATGCGTTATGAAATGTCCGGGGCAAATGCCACTGACGGCAAAAAAACCCTGATCATTCCAGACCTACAGTCATTACCAACTACACAGACTCCCAGGCAATCATGGCACGCTTACGCGTACCACCCCAACGATATCCATCGACCTTGCCACTACCATGGATCACTCGATGACAGGGAATCAGAAAGGCGATCGGGTTAGCCCCAACCGCACTCCCCACTGCCCGCGCTGAATCTGGTCGCCCAATATTCGAGGCCACCCGGGCATAGGAGACCAGCCTACCCATAGGGATTTCCAGCAGGGCACGCCAGACCTGGATCTGAAAATTGGTTCCAGCCACAAGCAATGAAAGTGGCCTGTCGAGTTCTTCCGGGCTATGAAATATTCGGTCTGCAAGCCTTCTCGCAGCTTCAGGATCATTCTTCAGGATAGATTCAGGCCAAATCGTGTACAGCCGTTCAATCTCAGATGCCGGATCCTCTTCATCAAGAAAGGCCAGACGGCAGACACCCCGATGACTAAAGGCGACAAATATCAAACCAAAGGGTGATTCCACTACGCCATAGACAAATTCCATACCCACGCCCATCTTTTGATATTCACCTGGAGTCATGGCCTCCAGGGCAACGAAATGGTCGTGTAATCGAGAGCTACTACTGAGGCCTAGCTGGCCGGAGACCTCGATTATTGGCAAGGATTCATCCAGCATATGCTTGGCATGATGAACGGTCATGACCTGCAGAAATCGCTTCGGTGAAATACCTGCCCAACGACTGAACAGACGCTGAAAATGATAAGGACTCAGATTGACATGCTCAGCCACGTCTTCCAGCGAGGGTTGTTGCTGAACATGCTGCTCCAGGTATTGGATTGCCCTCGCAATCCGATCATAGTCCGACATAGGCCACACCTGCCGATTCTGGATCATGGCTATGATGACTGGTCGATGATTTTCTGATCATCTGATTCATGATACCTACTTTAAAAACAGCAACGCGCTGATGCAATCCGAATCTTGCTCACTTCAACGATGCAATCCTGCCGTCTAGAACCAGTACTCCAGGGGACTATACACAATATCGGCATATTCGGCCCCGCTGAGATACATCGGGGTATATTCATAGCCCACCGATTCCAGCTCGTTATTCAATAAACGCAGATGATTACGCGTTGCCAGCAACAATGCCCTGATGACCTCGACCACGAC
>JANTGN010000008.1 GCA_024762895.1 Thiotrichales bacterium | reverse complement strand
GGGCTATTGGCATACTTGATCAGGCGGGAGGCGATGGCGGTGTCTTTGGCGACCACATCGGCCACATCGACGACCTTGCTGCTGTCGTCATTGACGACGACCAGTGCCTCCAGGGAGATATTCGGCAGGGTGGGAAGTTTGATCTTGTTACGTGCAATATCCTTCCGTAGCTGCTCGACGAAGTCCTTTATAGTAAATTGCTCGTTATTATCTGTTTGCATGGAATATTTGATGTTTTGAGTAATCTTATTATGAATGCCGGAGTGAATAGGCGATTATTATACCTGATCCCTGTTCCTTGTAATGTATGAAAGTACTAGATGACGATGAATCGATGATGCGCCTGGCCCTGGAGCAGGCGGAATTGGCCGAGCAGGCGGGGGAGGTGCCCGTGGGCGCCGTCGTAGTGCTGGATGGTGAGGTGGTCGCCCGAGCCTTTAATCAGCCCATCGGGCGGCATGACCCGACGGCGCATGCCGAGATCCTGGCCTTGCGGGCAGCCGGTGAAAAGGTCGGCAATTACCGGCTGACTGGCGCCACGCTGTATGTGACCCTTGAGCCCTGTCCCATGTGTACGGGCGCACTGGTTCATGCGAGGATAGGCCGCCTGGTCTATGGCGCCCCGGATCCACGTACGGGGGCCGCGGGTTCGGTATTCAACCTGGCCTGTGCAGAGCCATTGAACCATTGTATGGAAGTGACCTCAAATGTGCTGGCTGAGGCCTGTTCCTCACAGTTAAAGACATTTTTCCGTAGCCGTAGAACATCGGCTCTTAACACGCAGCAAGACGGCAAGTCTGTTGGAGAAGAATGAATGATTCATAAGAAATTTCTGCTAGTGGCACTCATTAACCTGTTGATCTGGCCGATGGCCAGTGTGGCAAAGGACTATGCCCCTAGTAAAGTAGAAATGGAACTGACCCAGGTCTCTGACCATGTTTACTATGTTCAGGGCAAGGCGGGTATCGCGACTGATAATGAAGGATTTATTTCCAACGCCGGTGTGGTGATCACGGATGAGGGGGTAATCCTGTTCGATGCCCTGGGTACACCTTCACTGGCCCAGAAGCTCATGGGCCTGATTGCCAAGAAGACTGATCAGCCTGTGAAGAAGGTCATAGTCAGTCATTATCATGCCGATCATGTCTACGGACTGCAGGTCTTCAAAGAGGCGGGTGCCGAGATCATTGCGCCTTCGGGCTCTGAACTCTATATCGATTCACCCAATGCTGAGAATCGCCTGCAGGAGCGCCGCGTCTCTCTGTTCCCCTGGGTGGATGATGACACGCGTCTGGTCCGGCCCGATGTCTACGTCGACCAGTCGATGGTCTTCACCCTTGGAGGAGTGGAATTTAACGTGACCCATCTGGGAGACGCCCATTCCGATGCCGATCTCATGTTATATGTGCTTCCTGATCGAGTGCTTTTGAGCGGAGACATCATCTTTGAAGGGCGCGTTCCTTTCGTTGGTAGTGCCAATACGAAGAACTGGCTTAAAACCCTGGAAAAGCTCGAGACCGATAATGTCCAGGCACTGATACCGGGGCACGGTCCCGCAGCCAGCGAGCCGGCTCAGGCCATCACTATGACTAAGAATTATCTGGCCTTCCTGCGCCAGGCCATGGGTGCCGCGGTTGACGAGATGATGAGTTTTTCAGAGGCCTATGATGAGGTTGACTGGTCTGATTTCAATCAACTACCGGCCTTTGATGAGGCCAATCGCAGAAATGCCTACCAGGTGTATCTCTCACTTGAGGCCGAGGCCCTGGGGCAGTAGCCCTGCCTCATGGCCGGGTTCTTAGCGAACCCGGCCATCGCATTATAAGCTGGGTGGCAGGATTCCAAAGGCCGGAGGAGGACCCGTCTCCTTATGCGTTTTTTCCTTCTCGGTCATCCAGATGAGAATGTCGTAATAACTCCGAATGTTCTGGACGTAATTGGCGGCCTCCGTGCCACGTGCATAGCCAAAGCGTGTTTTTTTATACCATTTCTTTCGCATCAGGAGCGGCAGGCTTTCTATAACATCGATCCATTTATTGGGATCTCCTCCCTGTTCCAGGGTGATCTGACGTGCATCATCGAGGTGCCCATAGCCGATGTTGTAGGCGGCCATGGCCATCCAGGTGCGATCGGGGTCAAGGACCGCTTCGGGTAAGCGGTCGCGCAGGTAGGCAAAGTATTTTGCTCCACCCTCGATGCTTTGTTTTGGATCCAGGCGACTGCTGACTCCCATCTGCTTGGCCGTATTCAGGGTCAGCATCATCAGGCCGCGAACGCCGGTGGGGGAGATGGCCTTGGGATCCCATTGGGACTCCTGGTAACCAATCGCAGCGATCAGTCGCCAGTCGATACCCAGTTGTTCCCCGATGGCTTCAAAGTCTTCGCGATAAGTGGGCAGACGCTTGAGGATATGGCCAAGATAGATCTGCGTGCCAACATAATTCAGGCGTCGGGCGGTGCCGTAATAGCGTTCTCTGATCTGTTGTAAGCGGCCATCTTCTCTGGCCTTTTCCAGAAAATCGCGGGCTGCAAAGTAAAGAGATTCATCTTTAAGCTTGGGAAAGGCCCAGGCCAGTTGTTTGGGGCCGGAAAAATTGAATCCGACCCTGAGTTCCGGAGTATATCTGCGCACCAGTGACACCTCATTGGAGTCGGCGATGGTAATATCAACCACGCCTTCCTTGATCATCAGCAGCAGTTCCTGGGCATCCATCTGTGGGTGCTCGGTCCAGGTCAGGTCGGTATATTGGTGATGGAGTTCTCCCAGCCTCTCGGCATGGCTACTGCTGGCAACGACCTCAATGTTGTTGCCCACCAGGTCACCAATGCTTTTGGGTTGCTTTTTCCCCTCTCTGTAGACAACCTGTTCACGGATCTCTTCGATGACGGGACCAAACCGAACCCGTCGTTTTCGGGATTCGGTGACCGTTAGCCCTGCGGCGGCAAAATCTACTTTATTTTCTTCCACCAGCACCAGGATATCACTCAGTTTATCGGGAACAACGAGGCGTAGCTCAACCCCCAGGTGATCGGCGAAGGCCCTGGCCAGGTCATATTCAAATCCCATGGGGCCATCCGGGCCCTCGAAATAGGTGGTTGGACTGTTTCGTGTGGCGACGACCAGTTCTCCGCGCTTGATGACCTGATCGAGCTCGCTGGTGTCATGGTAAAGGGTCACGATGAAAAGACCCAGAATCAGGCAGATCAGGGTGATCAGGGCTATTCGCGCGCCCATGCTGGATTGTCGAATTGAAAGCAGCAAGATAGTGATTGGTTATGTTAGTATTTTTTTATGATAACAGCTAACGTAATCCCCGCTACTATTGAATAAGCCACTCGTACTTCAATGTCAATCCTGGTCGGACTGTCTGGATCAGTTAAAAGGGCGGTCGTGTCTGGTTTCTCATGGGTATTCAGGCAAGGAACTGAAACTGGCCCTGATGCCCGTCGTCAGCCTGGCCTGGTACCTGGCCAGACATTTTCCTGAATACCTGGAACGTCAGCACCTCGATCTCTGGGTCATTGGGGCCGAGCTCATCGATGGAAAAGATGCGGGGGGCTGGTTTGCCTGTCTCGAGGCGTTACTGGGTATTGAGGCCGTTCACTATCGCCTGATCGGCCCGGATGTGAATGCCCCGGACAATGAACGGATTCTCAAGGGAACCCTGAATGAGGTGCTGGCACAGGGCATGGCCCCGCCTGACCTGGCGGTTATTTTTCAACCCGGTTTTGAAGAGAATACCTCCCTGCTTGAAGGCGGACTATCGGAATTACTTTCCGCCTCTACCCATGTAATCGCCAGCTCTTACAGCGAAGAGGAATACGAACGTGATCGCCTGATGGCCCAGGCCTATGGTTTTCAGCTGGCGAAGGCTGAGAATAACCCGTTTTCACTGGACCCGGCCGAAACCGGGCTGAAGTGGGCCGGCTGCCTTTGGCATTTTGAGCAGGCGCTACCGGATGCCGGGTTTAAGCCAGACCAGGTGATGATCAATGCCGTGCAGTGTCTGTCTCACATGGTGGCGCATAGTCGAATTAAGGGCTTCTGGAACCAGCCCGCAGCACCGGGCAGTAGTTTTCTGATACCGGATACCGGCGGCGGGCAACGTGAGATGATTCATGTCTTTGATAACTATTATCTGGATCGCCGAGCAGGGGTCATCTACGGGCTGGATGAAGGCAGGTTAAGGCCCACAGAAATTGAGGTCTCCCATGAGGATCTGCAGGCATACCCGGAATATACTACCCCCATCTACCTGGCCCTGTGGGCTGCCGCGATCAAGCAGCAGTATCTGTTAGGAGGGGGCTAGGCCGAGACCACTACATCATCGTGGAAATTGGCGGATTTTGGCTTAAATCGTTATTCTATGTGTCCAGATTTAAACAGGTAGTGAGTAATGCAAGACAGTTTCATCAGAGATATCACCGGTTGTGCCTCGGGCGAGCTCTATGCCCTGCAAGTGAGAGGGGACAGCATGGAACCCGAGTTTCCAGATGGGAATGTCATCATTATCGATCCCACCGGGGTGCTGAAGGATGGGAGTTATGTCATCGCCATACAGAATGATGAATATCTCCTACGCCAGTATCGGCGCAAAGATGGAAAGCACTATCTGGCCATCTTAAAGGATGAATCCGAGACGGTAGAAATACCCGGTACCGAGGTCATCAAGGGAATAATCGTTCAGCAATCCGTGCCAGGGAAAGGGCGCAAGGCCCGTAAGTTTTATAGCTGAGAGTTAACCGGACGCCTGTTTATGCGTCCGGCCCCATCTGCTCCGCACTGACCTTGCTGGACAGGAATTCTTCAGCCTCGTCGATATCCACCTCGTTGCCATCCTTGTCGATCAGGGGTAATTCATAATCATTCCAGCCGCGCAGCCCGGTCTTCAGTGACCTGACGTTCTGATAACCCATGAGTTGCAGGGTCCTACCAGCCAGTACGCTGCGATTTCCAGAGCGGCAGACGACCACGACAACGCGATCCCTGGCCTGGACAAGCTCGGGGATCGTATCGTCGTAGCCCCATTCTGCAGCTGATTCCAGTACCCCCCTGGGTGCGAATATCGATCCCCTGATATGCATAGCGTTATATTCATCGGGTTCTCGTACATCCAGGATCAGAGTATCTTTTCCTGCTTGCAGATCTTCATCCAGATCCCAGGGAAAGAGCTCGTCGACCGTTTGCAGGCCTTCTTCGATTAACTGATTGAATGTTTTCATAATGAGTTAGATATCCATGGGTTGTTTATTCGCTGCCCTGATCACGTAATCCCTGTTCAACGGCAATCACGGCCGCCTCTACACGTGAATGGACATTGAGTTTTCGGAGAATGGATTTTACATGAAGTTTGACGGTGCCGTCCGAGATCCCCAGGTTTCGTGCGATCATCTTATTGCTCTGGCCTTCAGCCAGCAGGCAGAGTATTTCGCGCTCCCTGGGTGTGAGCTGTGAAAAAGGCACCTCTTTATTCGCGGTATAGGTTCCCTGGACCATGCGCGCCAGAACGTCGGTCAGTTCAGGCGCCACGACACTTTTGCCCTTGACGATTTCACGCAGGGCGCCTACAAGCTCATCGGGTTCCATGTCTTTGAGCAGGTAGCCCTGTGCGCCGCTTTGTAGGCATTCGACAAGGTCGGATTCTTCGTTACTGGTGGTCAACATGGCCACGGGGATATCGATATCCTGATCCCTGAGACTGCGCAGGATATCCAGCCCCCCCATTTCCGGCATGCGAAGGTCGAGTAAAAGGACGTCAGGCTGTAGCTCCAGGACCTTTTCCATACCCGTCGTTCCATTACCCAGGGCGGCGATGACCTCGATGCCTCTTTGTTCCAGCAGGCCCTGCAGGCCTACGCGAAAGAGGGCATGGTCATCTATCAGTATTACACGCATATATCAGCGTCCCAGTTCATTGATCAGTGATTGGTTTTCCATCTGGGTATTGCTGTCAAAATGGAAACTAACTTCAACTCGGGTACCTTCACCCGGTTCGCTTTCGATCCTGAGCTTGCCATTGAGGTGCCGGGCGCGTTCTTCCATGATCTTGAGCCCGATATGTTCACCGGGGTGATCGCTACTGGTGGGGACTTCAAAGCCGTCGCCGTCATTTTCAATCAGGATGTGATGATCGCCTTCATTATCACAGCGCAGAAGGATGCGAACCAGATGGGCATGGCTGTGCTTACGAATATTCGACAGGGCTTCCTGGATGATACGTAGGACCTGCATTTCATAATCAGCAGGGAGATTGGAAAGTGCCCATTCCTTTTGCAGGAAGACATTGATACCGGTCTCCTTTTTGAACCGGGTCATAAGCTTCTCGATCGAGGGTACCAGGCCCTTTTCTACATCTGGTTCACGACAATGGGCAATCAATTGCCTGAGGTCTGCATAGGCCTCTTCCAGGCTGTTCTCTACCTGTTCAAGTTCCCTTATGACCTTGGGACCACCGGTTTGTTGCAGGGACTCATCCAGAACTCGGACCTGGAAACGCAGGCTGGCAAGGGTCTGGGCCAGTGAATCGTGCAGCTCATTGGCCAGCATGCTGCGTTCTTCCATGATGATTTTTCGCCTGGCCTCCATATTTAGTCGCGCCTTACCAATGACCATACCGAGATGGTGTCCGATGGTGCGCAGGAGGTTCTCCATATCGACATTGCCTTCGATACCGGGTGGGTCCATGAAGAGGTTATAGATACCCAGGGTCTCACCACGATATTGCAGGGGTATGGAGATCATCGACAACTGAGGCATGGGTAGCAGGGGCTGGCCCAGTATATTCTGGCATTGTGTCAGTCCGCTGGCCTTACTGATTTCACCGTGCTGAACACTCAAGCCACAGACCGAACAATCCATGGGCATATGGCGCTCTGCCGCCATGATCTCTTCACTCAGGCCCATGCTGGAGACCAGCTCCATGTCACCGTCGTCAGTAATCAGTCGTACGGCCACCGCCTTGGCATTTACGGCGTCACGAATGATCTTCATGAATTCATCGAGCAGGGATTTCAGGTCCTTTGGCATGTTGAGTGTGGCGGCTACATCGTAGAGAACCTCGAGGGAACGATTCGTACGCGCCAGTTCCTCGGTCTGCTCCTTGACGCGTTGATCCATTTTGGATGACAGGGCCTGAAAATTGTCAGCCAGGGCGTTAATGTCTCTGGCCAGCTTGGAGATCTCGCCTTCAGCCAGTTCGGGGATACGTGCATCCAGGTTGCCCGATCGAATGCGCAGTGCCCAGTTGCGGACATGGGTCAGTGGGATCCAGAGATACCGCTGGGTCATGAAGAGCATGAAGATGACCTGCAAAAAGGCAAAGATCATCAGGCCCATGTGCCAGTTCAGGGTGTTGTCTGCCACATGGGTGCTTTTTAGTAACAGAAAGCTGGTAATGGCCAGCCCCAGTAATGCTATGGTGAGAAGCCCCAGTGAGGTCAGAAATCGCACATCGAATACACCGGGTGACTTTCTATACCAGCCGGGAGCGGGTCGAATTTTAGCGTTGAGATAACGCTTCAGATTCCCAATAAAATGTGTGCTGTGTTCCTTTACCATCTTTGGATCGTGGAACAGGGTGAGGGCCCGTTACTCTTCTGTTGGGGCCTGATAGGCGGGGTCATTCGGATTCATGAAGATGAATTCGAATTTGTCTCCATCCATCGCGACATAGTCGATGGTTGTGCCCTTGATCAGTTCCAGGCTAACCGGAGAGATGATGACCTCAATGCCTTCTGAGCTGAAGGTGAGATCCTTAGTGGCATCGGCCTCATCGAAACCCATCGCATAATGCAATGAACCATCGGCCAGACGTTGTGCGGCAACGCGAAGGGCGAGTCCTTCAAGGTGTTGATCCTTGGCTGAAGTACGAATTTGTGCAGCGGCGTTGGCTGTAATAGTAATCATAAAACAAACCTGTTTCTTAATCGGTTGATGCCCATGACCAGGTATCAGTTTTGATGCCTGATCTGGCGAATAAAGGCGATAAACCGGCGAATCCAGTGATACCGCTCCGTATCGCGGAGATGGGTATAGTTCGCCAGTAAATTCTTATACATAATACCATCATGTTGCCCGTCAATTCCCATACCTCTTTTCATGTTATAAGCGAAGCTCAGGGGTTCGCTGATATTTTCAAGGCGGGAATAGTGGAACTCATGCGCAGTGATTACCTCGGGTTCTCCACCCATTCGAGGCCATAGGGAATCGTCATTTTCGGACAGGCGCACATAGCCACGGCCCTGGGGTTTTTCATACATGACGGCGTCGGCCGGTATGACACCCAGCATGTCCTGCTTTTCTTCACCCCAACTGAGTGATCGGCACAGATACATCAGGCCACCGCATTCCGCATAAACCGGCAGCCCGTTCTCGATGGCCTGTGAAATGGAAGTCTTCAGCCCCTTGTTCCGGGATAACTGCATCATACGCGTCTCCGGGAAGCCACCGCCCAGAAACAGCCCATCGCAATCTGGCAGGGACTGATCATTCAGGGTATCGATATCGATCAGGTCGGCACCCTCGGACTCAAAGGTCTCAAGGTCGCCCGGGTAATAGAAGCCAAAGGCCTCATCACGCGCAATAGCGACCTTTACCTTATCCGTATTTGCCGTGAGTGTGTGCTCAGGTTGTGTCATCTTCGGAAAGGCCGGGGTCTGATCAGCGATAGAGATCAGGGTGTCTAGATCCACCTGGTTTTCCATGGCCTGCCTCAGGGTCTCGATCTTGGCATCCACGGCCCTGGCTTCATTGCTGGGCATGAGGCCCAGATGACGTTCGTCAATATCCAGCGCAGGGTCCCTGTGTACGGCCCCAATGACGGGGACATCCGTGTAGTGTTCGACGATGGCATGGAGTTTTTTCTCATGCCGATCACCTCCGACATGGTTGAAGATGACACCCTTGATTTGTATCTGTGGATCGAAGGCCTGGTACCCCAGGATCAGAGGGGCAACTCCACGGGTCATGCCTCGTGTATCGATGACCAGTATGACGGGGGTTTCGAGTAGACTGGCCAGGGCAGCATTACTGTTACTGCCATCCAGATCCAGGCCATCATATAAACCCTTGTTGCCTTCAATGACTGAAATATCGGCATGCTCAGACTTCCTGGCCACCAGCCTGCGAATTTCGTCATGACTTTGGGTATAGAAATCCAGGTTATAACAGGAATGACCTGAGGCCTGGCTTAGCCACATGGGGTCAATATAATCAGGGCCCTTTTTGAAGGGCTGTACCGCGAGTCCTCGATGTTTCAGGGCGGCACACAGACCGATACTGACAGTCGTTTTGCCAGAGGATTTGTGGACTGCAGAAATCAAAAAACGATTCATGACGGCAGTGTATGGATTTTTGACCCGGTATCAACCCGAAAAGACTGGTGAAATAAAAAAAGGGGACGATGGTCATACCATCGTCCCCCTGGTGCCTAATAAAACTGAGCTCAGGCGGCCTTGTGATGATCAGGGTCGACGACTGAGTCAGCCAGGCTTTCGGGCAGGAAGCGCAGCACCCTGACACCGATAGTCGTAGCGATGAGGGCAACGCCGAATCCGCCCACGCCGAGGAGGGTCTCGGCCAGGGAAGGCACGTATTCGTTGACGACGCCATCATGGAAGCTACTGCTGACGTCATAACCCGGGAAAAGGACCAGGGGATAGGCCTGACCACCGATCAGGGTGACGTACATCTGAGCCATGCCACCGATAATGACCAGGACAGCTGCAGTTCCAATCCAGAAACGGGACTTGCTGGTTGCTGGCAGGAAGAGCAATGCAAAGGGAATGAGAGTTCCTATCAGGATTTGACCCACCCAAAACAAAGTACTGTAGATATTATCGGCAGAGAGAATGAAGCTCTCAATTCCATGGTGTTCGGTCGCATACAGATTGGTCAGATGATAAACCGCAAAGAAATAGAAGACGGCGGCGATAAACACACCCTGGAGGTTCTTCAGGCGATTGACCACGACATCACCCAGGGGTCGGCCTGTCCACTTGTAAGCCGCGAAAAGGACCAGGATGAATACGGCCAGGCCATAGGAGAAGGACATGATCACGAAGGTCGGCGCCAGAATGGCGGCATCGAAGGCCTGACGTGCAACCAGGAATGCAAAGATTGAACCCGTACCAGTAGTCAGAATGAGACGCCAGGTAAAGGCGGCGATCCCAGCAGGCTTGGAATACTTGTTGACCTTGCGTTCCATCATGGTCCAGAGATAGACAGCGACGATGGCAAAAAAGCCATTGTACAGAATGATGTTCCAGGCGAAGATTGACTTGAAGTTGTAGTAGGTCATGGCAACGATCAAACGATCAGGACGACCCAGATCCAGTACCAGAACCATCAATCCACCAGCAAGCAGGGCTATCGCCAGCAGGCCAGAGAGGCGCGCCAGAGGCTTGTAGATCTTTCGGTTGAACACTGAAGAGATAGAGGCAACATTCAGTGCACCAGAAGCAGCAACAATCAGGAATATAGCAAAGACATGAGGCATACCCCAGACGATCTGGTTATTCATGCCAGTTACCCAGTGGCCATTGTGCTCCATGTAATAAGTAGCCCCCAGGGCTATTGCAATCAGTAGCCCCAGAACCCCTAGAAGTGCCATGAAACCTTTGCTATTACCGTCTATTTCACGAAATACTACTTTCATGTTTTTCAACTCTTTGTTAGGTATTCGCCCGATTTAATTAAAGTCCGCGATAACGAACGCCTGTGTTCAGGCCAAGATCAGCACGAATCTGTTTGCCGCCAAATTTTTTCAGTTGTTTGGAGATCTCACTGTTTTCGTCCCTCAGATCACCAAAGAACATAGCGGGCTCATCTTCAGCGTGATGCTTATTACAGGCAACCACACAAGCTGGCTGTTCATCATTATCAACACGATGTACGCACATATTGCAGGACTCGACACAGCCTTTACCACGAGGGCTACTGGGTCTCTGATCAGTGATTGCTTCATGCACAAAAGAACGAGCCTTGTATGGGCAGGCCATCATGCAATAACGGCAACCAATACAGATATGCATATTAACCTGAACGATACCATCAGCTCTGCGCATGGAGGCACCGGTAGGGCATACATCGACACAGGGTGGGGTTTCACAGTGTTGGCACATGACTGGCAGTGCCTGTTCATGCCCGGTAGCCTTGTCACGAAGATTCACAACCCGAATATATTGTGTTCTCTGACTCTCATTGGAGTTTGTGTAGTTGTCGAGACCGTGTTCTTCATTACAGGCAGTCACACAGTCATTACAACCATCACATTTGTTGGCATCAATAAGAATGCCCCAACGTACTGAGTCATCAACTGGTTTGTCGGCGGGCTTGGCCTGGGCCACAGAGTTGAGAATCACGCCCGGAGCAATAGCAATACCAGCTGCTGCGGCAAGGCCACCTCCGACAAACTTACGGCGATACGCATCTATATTGTTTTCAGTCGTCATTACTGACGTTTCTCCGAAGTAGCAATATCTAATTCACGCTGAGATAACTGGTTGATAGAACCACTCATATCAACATTCTGATGAGGATTCATACCGGTCATACTATGCATGCTGTCGCTCTCTTCAGGCTTGGTTGCATGACAAGAGAAACAGTCAATATTGACTGATGCAAAGTTATGACAGGTGCTACAGAAGTGCTGGTCAGTCCCGATTTTCGGATAGGCTCCAGTTTCATCGGGAATGACGTGACAGTCGATACATTCTTTGAGGCTATGCTTTTTGGTTCGAACACCTTCAATCACAGTCAGATCGCGTTGGTGCTTGATCTTTTTCATGTGATTGACACGCATTTCCTCAGTAGGCTCTACGCACTGCTCACCTTTGCCTTTGGGAATTTCAGGCATTGGCGGTGCAGCAAATACAGTAGCCGTCAGCATTAGTGACACCAGCCCCGTAAGGACTGGTGTCATTTTATTTACCAGGGTTAGACGCACGTCTCTCTCCTAACCTTATTCGCCCATGGCCATATCAATGTAACCGGTAGGGCAGACATCGGAACAGATGTGGCAACCGATACAGCGATCATAATCGGTAGCAACATAACGACCGGTAGTTGCTTCGGCCTTGGGTACACGGTAAACCGCATCCTGAGGACAGTAGATTACGCAGTTATCACACTCGAAGCACATGCCGCAGCTCATGCAACGGTTTGCTTCCGCAACGGTATCTTCTTCACTCAGAGCGTTGAGACGTTCGTGGAAGTGACCCAGAACATCGTCAGCAGATGGCACGTCTTCAGTGCGTTTGTGACGCGGCTCATGCGCAAAGTGACCCAGGAAGAGGCGACTGGAAGGAATGATCTCGTTCTTGGAACGGTCTTCAAAGTTGTGCACGGCAAATTTTTCTTCAGAGGTTCCGCGCTGTTCACCGTTCGAGTCATAATGCTCAGGGTCCAGACCCGCTTCATGCAGCTTGGCCATCAGGTTGAAGTGATGCTTGTCAACCTTGGGACGTTTTTCCTGCTCTTCGTTGTTCAGGTAGTGATCGATACTCTCGGCAGCGATGGAAGCCTGGCCAATAGCAGTGGTCAGCAGGTGAGGGCGCACGATATCGCCGCAAACGAAATGACCCTGCTTGCCAGGCACCTGGTAGAAACTGTCAGCATCGATCAGACCACGGCCATTATCCATGTCTTCGATACCAGTCATATCACCACTCTGTCCGATCGCAGCCACGATCAGATCAGCATCGATGACGCGTTCGGTACCTTCAACAGGAATAGGACGGTTATCTTCCATGGTACAGTCGGCAATCTTAAGTCCAACAGCGCGGTTGCCAGCATCATTAAAGACGATGCCAACGGGCATAACACCCGTAATAATGTCGACACCTTCAGTGGTAGCATCAATAACTTCATGTTCCGCTGCAGTCATTTCACTACGGCCGAACAGAGAGGTCAGTGTAACTTCAGCACCTTCTTTCTGTGCAGATTCTATGGTGTCCTGAACGGTGAAATCACGGACGACCAGCTCAGGGCGGTCCTTGTCATTCATGTTCTTTACAGCACCCAGACGACGAGCAACCGATACAACGTCAATCGAGGTATCACCACCACCGACGCAGACAACCTTCTGGCTGACAACGTTCAGGCGGCCTTCGTTGAAGGCCTCCAGGAAGCCTACACCAGATATACAGTTTTCAGCCTTGTCCCAGTCATCAACGAACAGACCACGACCACTCTTACAGCCGATGGCCCAGAGGATGGCGTCATAATCTTTTTCCAGTTGTTCAACACTGACATCTTCACCAACGCGGGTATTAGTACGCACATCGATATCACCCATATCGATAATGCGCTGACATTCATGGTTCAGAACATCACGAGGAGTACGATAACCAGGAATACCGTAACGCATCATGCCACCCAGTTCGGCGTGGTCATCAAAGATGGTGGAAGCGTGCCCCATCTTGCGCAGTTGGTAAGCAGCCGCCATACCGGCAGGACCACCGCCGATGATGGCAATCTTCTTGCCACTCAGCGCAGGCATTTCACCAAAGTTGTAGTTTTCCTTAAATGCAGTGTCACCAATGAACTGTTCAACGGAGTTGATGCCAACGAAATCATCAACATCGTTACGGTTACAACCGTCTTCACAGGGGGCAGGGCAGACACGCCCCATCATAGATGGGAATGGGTTGGCCGTGGTGGAACGCTGGAATGCATATTCCTGCCAGCTCGTTTCGCCGGTTGGTTTTTCAATACCGCGAACGATATCCAGCCAGCCACGAATATCCTCACCCGATGGGCAGCTACCCTGACAGGGAGGTGTACGCTGTACATAGACGGGACATTTGTGGGTTGTATCCTGAACGAAGATCTTTTCGCCCATGTCATCCCAGGTGTAATCGCCATCTTCGTAACGGCGAAACGTTAACTTGGTATCGTCTTGTGAAGTAGCCATGCCTGCGCTCCTAGTAGGTGAATCAGGTGATTCGGTAAAATCTTAAGTTATTCCGCGGTTGCTTCCGCTTCGTCATCTTCTACGCCGTCGAGCTCTTTTTCCTGCTCAGAACCGGTAAGTACGATTGCGTCGCTTACCAGCTGATGCACGCTGACGATCATATCCATGCTGAAGTCGTAATAGGGAAGTACCTTGGTAAATTGCGACTTACAAATGGCGCAGATTGCCGCCATGTTCGTCACGCCATGGTCATCAACTACGGTCTTCAGGGCCTGCATACGAGGCAAAGCACCCTTGACACGTATTTCCATAAGGTCATCAGTCAGAAGACCGCCACCACCACCACAACAATAGGTGGCGTCATGGATAGTATCCTGAGCCATGTCGTAATAATGATTACAGACTGCCTTGATGATCTTGCGGGGTATTTCAAACTGTCCGCCTGGCGTAGGACCCATACGGCTACCACGGGCTACGTTACAGGAATCATGGAAGGTCAGACGCATATGGTCATTTTCTTCCTTGTTAATACGGAGTTTTCCTTCCTCCAGATAGCCATGGGTAAATTCACAGATATGCTGAGGAACAGGATAGTTGGGATCCAGAAAATCGAACGGACCAGCCAGCGTGTTCAGGAAGCTGTAGGCCACGCGCCATGCATGACCACACTCGCCGAATACGATGCGCTTAACGCCGAGTTCTA
The DNA here is from genome assembly GCA_024762895.1 of Thiotrichales bacterium. Lineage (GTDB taxonomy): Bacteria > Pseudomonadota > Gammaproteobacteria > J044 > J044 > JANTGN01. The sequence goes on along the minus strand of JANTGN010000008.1, from coordinate 13,511 downwards.
TCGCGGCTTCACGGATGCGCATGGCCAGTTTACGCATATTGGCATAACTACCAATGAACATGCCAAAGTTGGCTGCCTCTGAGGCCTTTGAACTCATGGTCCAGCTAGCGCCTACTTCATGGAAGACCTTGCCGTAGCCGATCAGACCATCGATATGGGGTTCAGCAAAAAAGTCGGCTGAAGGCGTCACCAGCAGAATGTCTGCACCCTTGACATCGAGTGGGTACTTGACAGGAAGGCCAGTATCTTCCTCAACTTCTTCTTCAAGATCAATCAGGGTGTCGGCGAGGGCGCGCTCTGGCAGACCCAGGTTATTACCAATGGTCTGTGCCTTAAGGATAATTTCATTACAATATTTCTGACCCAAGCCAACCTCATCCATAATTTCACGGGCGGCCATGGAGATTTCAGCGGTATCGATACCGTAGGGGCAGAACACGGAACAACGGCGACATTGGGAACACTGATGGAAGTAGCTGTACCACTCGTCCAGTACTTCCTTGGTCATGTCGGTTGCGCCGACAAGCTTAGGGAAATATTTGCCGGCAAAAGTAAAATAGCGACGATAAACCTTGCGCAGCAGGTCCTGACGGGCCACTGGCATATTCTTGGCATCAGTCGTGCCGATGAAGTAATGACACTTATCGGTACAGGCACCGCATTTTACACAGGAATCAAGATAAACCTGGAAAGAGCGGTATTTGCCCAGCAGGTCACCCATCTTCTCGATGGCCTTGTTTTCCCAGTCATCAACCAGCTCTTCAGGGAAACCCAGACCTGCCTGATGTGGCGGCTTGGCGATGAAGGGCGAGCTATGCGCCATTACATCTTCCTGTACCGCAGGAATTTCCAGATAATTTTTTATCTTTGGTATTTCGAAATCAGCCACGTTGCAATCCTCGAAACGACCTATGTTTATGTGTTGTTTTTCTGCTGATCACCAGCAGACTCAAATTCAGCTACTGCCCATGCTGCAACATGGCGTTGCTCGCGCGGGTTGTCGACCTGGTTACGGGTCGGGCTGAAGAACACGCCAGGGGCATGCAACAGCTTGCTGAATGGGAATATGATCATTAACGCCGCGACCAGACCCAGGTGGATCAGTAACAGTGGATCACTGGGAAGAGGCTGTAAATCAAAGCGCATCAATCCCAGGAAGAAAACCTTAACTGAAACGATGTCCGTATGGCTTACAAAAGTCATGGATGCGCCGCTTATACCAATTCCCAGCAAAAGGGCCAGCATCAGGTGATCGGAAGGCGCAGAGATGTAGCGTACGCGATCTACCAGGAAGCGGCGAGCCCACAGGCCAGCAAGTCCTGCGATCATGCCAAACGCAGCATATTTTCCAAATGGCTGCAGTAAATCTACCCACCACCAGACCGGTTCGGTGAAGTAACGCAGATGACGCAGCAATACGACGAACAGAGTGATATGGAACAACCAGCCAAACAGCCAGATCCATTTGTTCGAGCGAAATAGACTGTAGAAGAACACAACTTCTTTAGCCATTCGAATCACTACACCACCTTTAGTGACAGGCGCTGGTGTAGTTGGAATCTTTAAAGGCGCGGGGGTCTTCGCGTATTGACGGATTTTATAGCCCAGACCTACGACTAGTAAGCCTGTCGCAAAGTAGAAAAGCAGGGCGTAAAAAATGCTCAGAAACGACATTTGTTCGTTCCTCTCCCAGTAGCAACCTTAAGTTTAAGGGGCAGGGGGCATGCCCCCTGCGAACCTTGGCGATTAAGACCCATTAAGAAAGGTCTTATTTCATCTAGCCTTATACGCAGCCAGTAGGCTTAGGCAGACCAGCGTACTTACAAGCCTGTTTGGCAGGACCGTAAGGGAACAGTTCGTACAGGTACTTGCTGTTGCCTTTGTCTTTACCCAGCTTTTTGCCGATAGCCTTGGTCAGAACGCGTACTGCTGGAGCGATCTGGTACTCTTCGTAGTATTCACGCAGGAAGTTAATAACCTCCCAGTGGTTGTCGGTCAGTTCGCAGTCATCGCCCTTAGCCAGAGCAGTACCGATTTCTGGAGTCCAGGAACCCAGATCGACCAGGTAGCCTTCTTCATCAACTTCTACAGCTGTTCCGTTTACATCAATAGTAGACATTTTTTCGCACTCCTATTTGGGGCGTTAAAAGTAAAAATAATCAGAGCCAGCTCTGAACGGTGTCATTCTTGCCAGCCAGCTCAACGAAACCCTTGTAATCAACCACAGTGATTCCGTCGATCAGTTTGTGTTCACCCAGTCCGCGGGCCTTAAGATCCTCACCCAGAACAAACAGTGAAACATTTTCCATAGCACCCTTGATCTGATCAGCGTAAGCAGTACCATCAACCGCCGCTGCAACACCGTCTTCAAACAGAAGTACAGAGCTGCCAGCCAGTGCGTGCTTCAGGCAAGACTCCAGAGCGTCACGTTCAAAGGGTGATTTATTGACTGTGTGTAAAATTGCCATTTTATCAGCTCCTTAGAAACTCAAGACGATGTCTTGCTGATCCATGATTTCAGCCATTTCACTGGCGGAAACCACACGAATTGAGTCTTTCTCTGCCCAATCCTCATCCTCATCTTCCCAGGTGAGATGCTGAAGATCATCAATAGTCAGACCACGCGCCTCAAGTGATTCTTTTTCAACATAGATCTTGTTGATGTCGTAATCACCCAGGGCGGTGTAGGTTGGGGAAAAGTTTTTCATCCCAATACCCGATGGATCCTGACCTTTGGTCAGCTGATAAACACCGTCATCAACAAAGGCCAAACTAACATCCTGTTCAAACGCAGCACCAATTAGCACAACTTCCAGAGACTCAAGAGCATAGATTGTGCCGTAGGGCTGCTTGCGGTTTACATAAAGAAATTTCTTTACGTCAGACATAATGCACCCCTAATTAGTCGCCAAAAGTTACGAGTCGATCAGCCTGGATGCCAGCTTCAATCAGCTGACCCAGGCCGGAGATACGAAAACCAGGCGCTATGTTGTCACCATCTTTACCCTGGCGTTGAGCTTCGTTTTCATCGAGGATGCCGCGGCGTTGTGCCGCGGCAATGCAAACGACCATGTCCAGATCATGCTTTTCGGCAAGCTCGGACCAGCGCACCTGGATATTACGGTCATCCTGAGGAGGAACCGTGTAACGTGTGCTGTTGTTTACGCCATCATGGTAAAAGAAGACACGAAAGATCTCATGACCGGCTTCCAACGCAGCTTCAATGAACTTGTATGCTGAATCGGAGGCCTGGTGCTGATAAGGGCCTTCGTTGATTAAAATACTAAACTTCATACTTTAAACTTCCCTTAGAAGCGGATGTGCGTAGAGGCGTTCAGGCTGCTACGAGAACCGCGCCAGTTATCCACGTGGTACTTGGTGAACGGCAGGTTGGTCATTTCGAAGAAACGCGGCCAGCCGATACGCTCGATCCAGTCATTGATACGCTCCCAATCCTTAGCGCTTTCCTTATAACACTGAAGGATACGCTTAACGATCGCAGTGGCTTCAGGCCAGCGAGGCGGATTGTTCGGTACGCCAGCAGCAACCAGCTTCTGGAAGGTGGGCTTGCCACGAGCATTAGAGTGGTTACCACCAACCCAAACGGCAAGCTGAGTGAACTCGTGGTCGTTGATCTGCATTGGAGGGCAGGGAGGATAGCAAGCACCACAACAGATACACTTGCGCTCATCAACTTCCAGAGAAGGCTTGCCATTAACCATTGCAGGACGAATCGCCGCAACGGGGCAACGAGCTACTACCGAAGGACGCTCACAGGCATTACCTACCAGATCATGGTTGATCTTGGGTGGCTTGGTATGCTGTACGTTAATCGCGATATCACCCTGGCCACCGCAGTTGATCTGGCAGCAGGAAGTGGTGATGTGTACACGGTTAGGCATGTCACAGTTACGGAAGTCATCGATCAGCTCATCCATCATGGCCTTAACAACGCCTGATGCGTCGGTGCCGGGGATGTCGCAGTGCAGCCAGCCCTGGGTATGTGAAAGCGTAGAAACAGAGTTGGCAGTACCACCAACGATGAAACCAGCCTCTTCCAGGGCAGCAATCATAGGCTCAACCTTGGCTTCGTCGGCAACCATGTATTCGATGTTGCTACGAATGGTGAAGCGTACGAAGCCGTCACCAAGCTTGTCACCAATTTCGGTCAGTTTGCGCAGAGCGAAAACGTCGAGGATACGAGTGGTACCGGCCTTTACGGTCCAGATCTTGTCGCCGCTATGAGCAACATGAAGCAGAACTCCAGGACGGGGATGCTCATGGTACTTCCATTGGCCATAGTTGCGCAGCATGACGGGGTGCATGTACTGGAACCCATCAGGGCAACCGGACTCTATAGGTTGACGCATTTCAGCAGCCATAGTGCCTCCAAATAGTCATATGAATCTTTAGGGGGCGGAGAGTCAGACTCTCCGCCTTAAACTCTTAGGAAAATCCTCGTGAGATCAGGCGCTGGCCTTTTCTTCACGCTTGCGAGCAAACCAGTTCTCGGCTTCTTCGTCCCAACCATCGGTACGAACATAAGAAGACTGACGTGGGTTGTTCAGCATATGAGGATCAACGTCGATGCCGATACCTTCGAGGAAGTTCACCAGGCCGATACGCTCGATCATTTCACCGCAGCGCTCGTGCTCGAGACCATTTTCAGCCCAGAAATCGATGATTTCTTCGGCCATTTCAACGATCTTTTCATAATCGTCGTCATCTTCGAGCTTCATGAAGGGAACAACAACCGTACCCATCAGGTCACCGATCTTCAGGGTACGCTTACCACCGATCAGGATAGTGACGCCCTTGTCATCACCGACGTGCAGAGCCTTGTTCATAACATTCAGGCAGTGCATGCAGCGTACACAGTTGTGGTTGTCAACGGTGATGGTGTCATCATCGTTCAGAGCAATGGCGTTAGTTGGGCAGCGTGAAATGACGTTGTCGATAACATACTGGCGACCCTTGGCTTCAACGAAGTTCTTAACTTCAGCCTGGTCAACCTTCATGTCGTCACGCCAGGTACCGATAACTGCGAAGTCGGCACGCTCAATAGCGTTAACGCAGTCGTTGGGGCAACCGGAAACTTTGAATTTGAACTTGTAGGGCAGAGCAGGACGATGCACATCATCAGTGAAGTTGTTCATCAGATGACGCATAACAACCTGCTCGCTGGTGCAAGACTGTTCGCAGCGGGCAGCACCAACACAGCACATGCCGGTACGTACACAAGGACCCGCACCACCCAGATCCCAGCCGTATTCGTTGATGTCATCAAAGAAGTGCTGAGTGCCTTCGGTGGTAGTACCGATGAACATGATGTTACCGGTCTGGCCGTGGAAGGTCACCAGGCCTGAACCCCATTTCTCCCAACTGTCAGCCAACTGGTTCAGCATGTCAGTGGTGTAGAAGTTGCCAGCAGGAGGCTGAACACGAATGGTGTGGAATTCTTTCGATTCAGGGAAGGCGTCACCAACTTCAGAGAAGCGAGGGATGATACCGCCACCATAACCAAATACGGATACGGTGCCGCCTTTCCAGTAACCCATACGGGTTTCATAAGAGTGTTCCAGCTGACCCAGCAGGCCATTCACAGTGCTACGAATGCGCTCGTCTGGATGTTCGTCTCTCAGTCGCTTGAAGCCACTGATGAAGCTAGGCCAGGGGCCTTCTTCCAGAACGTCGAGCATTGGAGTTGGATAATGCTTACTAGCCATGGCGATCTCCTGTTTATGGGGATGGCAGATTTCGCGAAAATCTCGTTTCCAGCAACCTGGGGTTGCTACCCAGTATTTCGAAGCAAGCCCGAAATACACAAATTCAAGCTAAGACAAATTACCTCGTCTAGCGTGGACATGAAGTCTAGGTTCCAATGACTTAGACGAGAACCCTACCCATGGGGTGTTTATACCAACCCCGCATATCCCATTAGAGATATAAGCGAGCAACCCCTAGTTCAGGGAAGACTCCGTTCCAGACGGGCGAAGAGAATATCACAGTTTGTCAATATTGCAATAAAAACAGCAATATAGAGTATTTTACTCGGTTATTACAGGGTCATAAAGCTGTTTTGGGTTTAGGCAAAACCTTGAAATTCAGTATCTTAGACCTTAGATGATTTTATTAGGGTAGAATGTGTTGTTTAGTGCTGTTCTAGTAATCTCTCCCCTATATCTTGTGTGGGGTCACTAATGTCAGGTATTGGAATGCAATATGCGTAGCCTTTCAGAACAGGCAGCTATTAATAATGAGTCATTAAGTCAGCGCTTCGTGGCGGGCAATAACCGTGTCTATTGTAACTGGCGCGATCAAAAACTCGACCATTACCCTGCGAGCCCCGAGTCATTACTGGTGACCATTCAGGATTCATCGAATCTGAGTCAGGACGAGTTATCGGCACTCAAGGCGGGTATACGGTGTGCCAATATGGTGTTTTATCAGCTGGAGGATGGGGCAGGAGAAAGTAAATCCGGACTTCTGGCTCGCAATCGGCAGCTGGGTTTAACGAATATCGATGGAAACCTCTGTTCCGACGTAGATAATGTCACCTCATTACGCGTCAATGATGAAGGGCGCCATAAATTTTACATTCCCTACACCAACCGACGTCTCGTCTGGCATACCGATGGTTACTATAATCTGCCTGATCACCAGATACTGGGTTTTACATTGCACTGTGTTCGTCAGGCAGCCCAGGGTGGTGAGTCCATGTTGCTGGATCATGAGCTGGCCTATATTCATCTTAGAGACCAGGATCCGGCCTATATCGAGGCATTTATGGCACCAGATGCAATGATTATCCCTCCTAATATTGAAAACGGCGTTGAGCTGAGAGGGGCCAGAGGCGGACCTGTTTTTTCCTTAATGCCCGGCGGCGCATTACATATGCGGTTTTCTGCAAGGACCCGGAATATCGAATGGAAGCAGGACTCCAGGACTCAGGAGGCGCTGAGCTGCCTCAATGAGTATCTGGACAACAGAGATACGCCTGTCTATCACTATCGGCTTATGTCTGGTCAGGGGGTGATTTGCAATAATGTTCTTCATGCCAGAAAGGGCTTTGAGGATGGCGGTAGTTCAGAGAGTACGCGTTTATTATATCGGGCACGCTATTACGATCGCGTGGAAAACACTTAAAGTCGTATATTATAAAGGGTAGATAACGTGTTGTATTTAAGTGATATATTGATACAAGAACATAATCTAAAGAACTATGGCGAGCTGTGTGACGCCATACAGGAACGCGCCCGTGATGGTGAGATGCATTTTCAGATTGATGTGAAGCCCCCGTTTGATGATACACCCGACAACTGGGAAGATGATCTTGAGATTGTCTTTTCCCGTGCGTGACGCCCGGAGAATCTGATTATGAGTATTTACTGGGAAGAAGATCAAAAGAAGGAGCCTTACCAGGCGCCTGAAAACGTCGTCGATATCACTTATGTATTATCGGGAAAGACCCTTCCGATTGACCATGCGCATGATCTTTCCAGGGCTGTTCTGGGTGCATTACCCTGGTTTGAGGATGAAGAGGAGGCGGGGGTACACCTGATCCATGTGGCGGCCTCCAGTAATGGCTGGGAACGACCAGAAGATCCTTCCTCAGGAGTTCTCCATCTCTCTCGACGTACACGAATGAGCTTAAGAATTCCCAAGCCTCGGGTAGCCGATGCCGAAAAGCTAAGTGGGCAAACCCTCGATATTGGTGGCAGTTCTGTTCTTGTTGGAAAGAGTAATATCAAACCCCTGAGCATCTTGCCGACCCTGTTTTCTCGTCATGTCGTCTGCGGCGAAAACCAGGAAGAGTCGGAATTCATGGATGATATCTATCAGGAATTCATGAGATTAGGGATCAAAGCTAGAAAGATTCTATGTGGGAGATCGCATCAGATTGATACACCTGATGGCTTGATTCATACCCGTTCCGTGATGGTGGCAGACCTGGAACCCGAGCAGTCCATACTGTTGCAGGAAAAGGGCCTGGGTAGCCATAGAAAGATGGGGTGCGGACTGTTTCTACCGCATAAAGGGATCAAAGCCGTGGGTGATATGGCAGAAAAACAGCACTTTACCGGAAGTTAAGTGCCTTTGTTCTTTTAAAATGACGAATTAAGTTTTAAAATTGATCGATTAAATATCTTAACTACTGTCTTTAACTTAGCTCGGAGGTTAATAATGGCAATTGATTACAACGGTAAGAGTATCGAAACTACTGAGAATGGTTATCTGGTCAACCTGGAAGACTGGGATGAAGGTCTTGCTACTGAGCTTGCCAAGGTGGAAGGTATCGAACTGACCCAGAAACACTGGGATACCATTAAGTACCTGCGTGATGAGTACTTCAACAATGGTGGCAATCAGCCCAACGAGCGTAATATCGTTAAGGCCATGAGCAAGATCTGGGGTGAAAAGGTTAGCAACAAGGACATGTATGACCTGTTCCCACTGATGACCAGTAAGCAGGGCGGTAAAGTTGCCGGTTTGCCAGAAACTCGCCGTAAAGGTGGTTATTAATTCACATATCACCCAATGGAGATATGGAAACTCTGGACCTGGTGAGATAGTATTCGCATCAGATTCAAAGACCTTGCCCTTCGTGGAGACAATCTAATGAGCGAAAAGAACGACCTGATCAAAGAAATGCTGGAAATGCAGAAAATGTTCCAGGACTACGAATCCGCTAACGGTGTTGATCCTGAGGAATATTACGTTCCTGAAGCCGGCAGCAAGCTGGAAGGCTATCGCGAAAAGTACCATGAACTGGCTGCAAAGGTTCGTGAGATGGCCAGTGAAGAGGTTAATTTCTGGAAATAAGTTTCAGGAATGCATCTTTAACAAAAAAGCCGGGTTTAACCCGGCTTTTTTGTGTCTAAAGTTCGGCCCACATCCTGACCAGGTTGATATAAGTTACATCGACCTTTCTGGTCTCTTCAGCCTCAGGCTGACTCTGAAGCAGGGATTCCCTGGCCTGATGCAGGTTATAGAGCAACTCTCTCTGCTCGGGTGAACGAATCATACTTTGAATCCAGGTTACGGCAACGCGACGCTCACCCTCAGTGACTTCAGCTACATGGTGCAGACTGCCAGAGGGATACATCACGGCATCACCGGCTGCCAGTTTGGTGCGCTGCTCGCCGAATGAGGTCTGGATGACCAGCTCTCCACCGGTGTATTCATCAGGCTCATTCAGAAAGACGGTCATGGAGATGTCGGTACGATAACGCTGGGGGGCACCCATAATGGGGTCATCCACATGATCGCCATAGGTCTGGCCTGGCCCGTACTTGGCAAAGAAAGGAGTGGCCGCTTTATGGGGCAGGGCGGCGGCCTGGTAAACCGGGTGCCTGACGACTGCACCCATGACCAGGTTGTTCAGGGTATTCATGATCTCCGGCGAGTCCGCCATTTCGGCATTGTTTTTTACACGACGAGCGGCCTTACCAGCGGAAAGACGCCCATCAACAAAGCGCGCCTGATCCATGATTTCACGAATCTGGGATAATTGATGGCTGTTCAGGACCCTGGGTATCTGTATGAGCATCGTCATTTCCATTCTTGGTTCCAGGCTATTCTATCAAAAGCCAGGACGTAGAGAGGCAGAAACCCCATGGACTATGGGTTAAGTTTCCAGTCAAAACATGCTTAAATCGCCTTTTATCGAAATCGGGTGTGACCGTGAAGTTAAATGTATTTATAGATGAGCAGATGCAGCTGGTCGAAGTTCCAGACGACATGATGCAGGATGCCGAAGAGTTTTTTGCCAAAATGGATACCGACATGGACAAGGGCTGGCAGATGAGCCGTGAATGGATTGAAAATCCCAATACCGAACAACGATGCCAGATTGCGGCCGATCGTATGTTGACTGCGATAATGCAGGAGAATGACAACACCAAGATGCTGATGGCCGGTTATATACTCTCACGTATGCCCAAGGCCACCGATGTTCGTATCGATACCTCTGGCGAGATATCGGGAACCGAGTTTATTGCCTACTAATCCAGTCGCCCGAGATGATGAGTCATGGCTGATCTGTATACAGTCAAAACGCCCCTGGCAATCCGTCTACCAGGTGGCGAGAAGAAAATACTCATAGAATTTTTTCCTCATTCCCGGGGGCTGCTGGGTTTTGAGATCTTCTGGGAACAAGAGGCTGATCCATCGACAATGATCAGGGTCTATGAGGGGGAATTAAAGGGTGAGGGGCCGTGGAAGGTTGGGGATGCGGTCCTGACCGTTCTGGGATGCCATGGTACAGATGCGGAACTCGCCTCCCACTTTGCAAACTGGAAGATGCTCAGGGAAATGGGGCATGAGTACCCCTCAGAAGATGAGGTATCTGCCCTGGCACGTAGTCACGGGGCAGAAATCTGAGACCGCCTTCCCTGGCTATTATTCCCTCAGGCTAGCTTCTTGTATTTGATCCGGTGCGGATTGTCAGCCTCGTCGCCCAGTCTGCGTTTTCTATCTTCTTCGTAATCGCTGTAGTTACCTTCAAACCAGGTTACCTGGCTGTCACCTTCAAAGGCCAGGATATGCGTGGCGATCCTGTCAAGGAACCAGCGGTCATGCGATATGACGACCGCGCAACCCGGGAAATCCAGCAGCGCCTCTTCCAGGGCTCGCAGTGTCTCAACATCAAGGTCGTTAGTCGGCTCATCCAGTAGCAGCAGGTTACCGCCGCTGCGTAAGAGTTTGGCGAGATGTACGCGGTTGCGTTCACCTCCGGACAGGTCCTTGATGCGTTTCTGCTGATCGGTTCCCTTGAAATTAAAGCGGCTGACGTAAGCACGGGAAGGTACCTCGAAGTTGCCTACCGTAATATTGTCCAGGCCATCGGAGACCTCTTCCCAGACACTTTTCTCACCGTTCAGGGCGTCACGAGACTGGTCGACATAAGCCACCTGCACCGTGTCTCCCACGCGAAACTCACCGCTGTCCGGGGTTTCCTGTCCTACCAGCATGCGGAACAGGGTGGTCTTACCCGCACCATTGGGGCCGATAATGCCGACTATGCCGCCGCGCGGAAGATTAAAGCTCAGGCCTTCATACAGCAGGCGATCACCAAAACCCTTACTGATATCATTGGCCTCGATAACCAGGTCACCCAGGCGCGGCCCGGGGGGTATGTACAGTTCGTTGGTCTCGCTGCGCCTTTGATATTCCTGACTCGAGAGTTCCTCGAAGCGCTTGAGACGAGCCTTGCTCTTGGCATGGCGTCCCCTGGGGTTGGTGCGCACCCATTCCAGCTCATGTTTCATGGCCTTGGCTCGGGCCGCCTCGCCGCGTTCTTCCTGTTCCAGACGTTGTTCCTTCTGTTCCAGCCATGAGCTGTAATTGCCTTCCCAGGGAATGCCATGGCCGCGGTCCAGTTCCAGGATCCAGCCGGCGACATTGTCGAGGAAATAACGATCATGGGTCACGGCCACAACGGTGCCAGGAAAGTCATGCAGATAACGTTCTAGCCAGGCAATGGATTCCGCATCCAGATGGTTGGTGGGTTCATCCAGAATCAGCATATCCGGGCTGGACAGCAGCAGGCGACACAAGGCGACCCGCCTTTTTTCACCCCCTGAAAGGGTATTGATGTCGGCATCCCAGGGTGGCAGACGCAGGGCATCGGCCGCTACTTCCAGCTTGTGCTCCAGGTTATGGGAATCCGAGGCCTGAATAATGTTTTCCAGCCTGGCCTGTTCAGCCGCCAGGGCATCAAAATCGGCGTCGGGTTCGGCATACGCCGCGTACACGGCTTCTAGCTGGGTCTGCGCCTCGGTGACGGCCTTGAGGCCTTCTTCCACATTACCGCGCACATCTTTGTTGGGGTCCAGATGGGGTTCCTGTTCCAGATAACCGATCTGGATACCTGGCTGGGGTCTGGCCTCACCGATAATATCGGTGTCAACACCTGCCATGATACGCAGCAAAGTGGATTTACCGGCACCGTTATAGCCCAGTACGCCAATCTTGGCCCCAGGGAAGAAATTGAGTGAAATATCCTTAAGGATTTCCTTTTTGGGCGGGACGATTTTCCCGACCCGGTTCATGGTGTATATGTACTGAGCCATGTGGATGCGATAACCTGTAGTTGTAATACGTGTATTATGCGTTTTTTTTCGTCCTGACCAAAGAGTAATGACCATGTTCCGTACATTCCTGATATTTTTAACGCTACTATTTGCCGTAACGACCCAGGCCAAAGAAATTGTTCTGGAAGATGGAGACATACATCTTAACGGACGTTTGATGCTGGCAGATGGTCATCAGATACAGGATGGTGTCGTCCTGATGCTGCATGGTACCTTTGCTCATAACGAAATGGAGATCATGCAGACCATCGAAGAACTCCTGAACGAGAAGGGGTATAACACCCTGGCCATTAATCTTGGGCTCAAGGTTGATAACCGTCATGGTCAGCTGGATTGTGGCATTACTCATGAACACCGCCACACCGATGCCCTGCATGAGCTAGGTCTCTGGGTCGACTGGCTAAAATCAAAGGACGTCAAACGCATTGCCCTGCTGGGGCATTCCCGTGGAGGTAACCAGGTTGTCTGGTATGCCAGGGATAATCCGGAAGAGTTGATTAAGGCCGTGATTGCCATAGCACCGCAGACCTGGGATGCTAAGTCAGAAGCCGCTGAATATCAGAAACGTTATGGTCAGCCTCTGAGTGAGGTGATGGCAAGGGCAAAAGATTTACAGGAACGGGGAAATGGTGAGGCGGCCATGCGCCCTGTTGGCTTTGTTTATTGTAAGGATGCTGCAGTCAGTGCCGATGCCTTCATCAATTACTATCAGGACCAGAAAGAGAAGAACACGCCATCTATCATCGACCAGTTGGCCATGCCCGTGTTGGTGTTTGCCGGTAGCGAGGACGATGTCGTCAAATCACTCGTGCCACAGATGAACAAAAAACTTAAACCCGGCAAGGTCGATATGGTCATCATCGATGGGGCCGATCACTTTTTCCGCGATCTCTATGCCGAGGACCTGGTGGATGAGGCAGCAGATTTTCTTGGATGGGAATAAGAAACGATTAAGTCTGAAATAAAAAGCCCCTCATGTGAGGGGCTTTTTATTTATGGTGTCTAAATATTCTATATTTGAACCAAAAACGGACTGCTTTCCTACTGCTCGAGTTTTAAATAAGCCGTTAGGTAATTGCTGGTATTGTTTATATGAAATACAGATGTACGCAGGAAATGCAAAATCAAGATTTTCTCCGGAGACTCTGTGTTTGCAGAATTTTAGTGAACTTTTAAACTTCGTATTCACGGTAAATACATCGGAATAGGGAGTACCCAGTGCGCTGGTTCCTATTGACCCGACTCCATGTGCTGATGCTAGCCAGACCATAAAAAAACTTGCAAACGGCATCAATATAGCCGCTACAAGTTTATTGAATTTACTGTCTATTCTTGGAGTGTATGCACCAATATATATTAACCACCAAAAATAACGGGTAGCTACAATTGCAAAAAGCGTAGAAATTGTTTTTGAGA
>JANTGN010000007.1 GCA_024762895.1 Thiotrichales bacterium | reverse complement strand
ACTGGGTGTGCCCCCGCCAATGAAGATGCTGCTTATGCGTCTGCCCCAGATGCGGGGCAGATCGGTTTCCAGGTCGGCGAGCAGCGCCTCAACATATACCCGTTCGGGCAGGTCAGACTTCAGGGCGTGAGAATTGAAATCACAATAAGGACACTTTTGCACACACCAGGGGATATGGATGTAGAGGCTTAAGGGGATCAATCGCGCTGTAGACCCATTTGCTGACTGAAGAGGCGAATCGCCAGTCCACGATGACTCAGGCGATTCTTTTCCAGGGGGTCGAGTTGCGCCGAACTACATTGATGACTGGGTACATAGAATACCGGGTCATAGCCAAAGCCATTGTCGCCAACCGGTTCCGTCAGAATACGACCTTCCCAGCTGCCCTGTGCAATCACCGGGGCAGGATCATCGGCATGGCGCAGATAAACAATCAGGCAAATGAAACGGGCCGTGCGCTCTTCCTCGGGCAGGCCATCCAGGGCGTGCAGTAGTTTGCGGTTATTGTCTTCACTACTTGCCTGTGGGCCGGCGTAGCGAGCCGAGTAGATGCCGGGAGCACCATTCAGGGCGTCCACTTCCAGGCCAGAGTCGTCGGCAATGGCCGCCTCTCCGGTATGGGTAGCGGCATTGCGTGCCTTGATCAGGGCATTTTCGACAAAGGTCAGACCAGTTTCCTCGGCATCCGGTACACCGAAATCCGACTGGGGGCGAATCATGAGTTCAGCGCTACCGAGTATGTCGCTGAATTCTCGCACCTTGCCGGGGTTGCCGCTTGCCAGAACGATGCGCCTCATAGTTCCAGGGCAGTCCTTTGCTGTGTAATGAGTTCTGCGATACCGGACTGGGCCAGGTCGAGCATGGCATCCAGTTCGTCCCGGCGGTAGGCGTGGCCTTCCGCAGTACCCTGCACCTCGATGAAGTGACCGGCGTCATTCATGACCACGTTCATATCGGTCTCGGCCGTTGAGTCTTCGGCATAATCCAGATCCAGAACCGGGGTGCCTTCATAGATGCCAACCGAGACCGAGGCGATCATGCCATGCAACGGGCTTGCCTTGAGCAGACCCTGTTCCATCAGATGTGAAATGGCCTCATGCAGGGCGACATAGCCGCCAGTGATGGAGGCCGTACGCGTACCCCCGTCGGCCTGTATCACATCGCAGTCAATAAAGATCTGGCGCTCACCCAGTGCCTCCATGTCGACAGCCGCGCGCAGGGAACGCCCGATTAACCGCTGTATTTCCATGGTGCGACCACCCTGTTTACCGGAACTTGCCTCGCGGCGCATACGGCTGCCTGTTGAGCGGGGTAGCATGCCATATTCCGCGGTGACCCAGCCCTTACCCTTGCCTTTTAGAAAACCGGGAACGCGCTCCTCGACCGTGGCGGTGCATATGACCTTGGTGTCTCCGAATTCAACCAGTATCGAACCTTCGGCATGTTTGGTGTACTGGCGGGTGAACCGGATAGGGCGCAAATCATCGGG
This sequence comes from Thiotrichales bacterium, assembly GCA_024762895.1. Classification (GTDB taxonomy): domain Bacteria; phylum Pseudomonadota; class Gammaproteobacteria; order J044; family J044; genus JANTGN01. The sequence continues at coordinate 26,880 of JANTGN010000007.1, read as the reverse complement.
CTGGCGGCCACTGGGTCGCATAAGTATTCCTCTTTAAAGAAAAGTTATAAGCAGGATTATACGTGGTTTGATTCAGAAATTATGTATTGCTTTGGGCAGGGTGGGCAGGTTTGTCTTTTTAGGATAACCAGGGTGTTTCCTGTTTAGGGCTAGCTCATGCCTTGGGCCAGATAATTGATTAATGATTTCTTACCAGGGGCAGGAGTAGAATAGTGGTTCGGTCTATTGAGGAATAATCCATGATCCGTAGCATGACGGCCTTTGCCCGTAGTGAAGAACAAACTGAAGGGGGTGCCCTGGTATGGGAATTACGCTCAGTAAATCATCGTTACCTGGAGGTCAGCCTGCGGATGCCGGAGGAGTTTCGTATCCTTGAAACTCGAGTGCGTGAGTTACTGCAAAAACGCCTGGGACGGGGGAAGGTGGAGTGCAATCTCCGTTTCAGGGCCACATCGGCGCAAGGCGGTGAAGGTGAGATCCTGGTCAATGAACCGCGAGTGCTGGACCTATTAAAGGCCTGCGAACAGGTCGAAGACTGGATGGTGAATCCCGCCCGTGTCACGGCATTGGAAATCTTGAAATGGCCCGGTGCGATCCTCGAGTCCGAGACCGATATGGCACCTTTGCACGAGGCAGCCATGACTCTGCTCGATAAGGCCCTGGACGATCTGATTGCCTCGCGTGAGGCCGAGGGCGAGCGCATAGAGGCTATGATTAAACAGCGCTGCGAGAGTATCGCCGATATCGTGCAACAGGTGAGAAAACGCCGCCCCGAAGTGATGGCATCGCTGCGAGAAAAACTACTTCAGCGCATTGCTGACCTTGATGTGGATGCCGACCCTCAACGCGTCGAGCAGGAACTGGTCATGATTGCTCAGAAACTGGATGTAGACGAAGAGCTGGATCGTCTGGACAGTCATCTGGTCGAGGTTGCCAATGTCTTAAAACGCAATGAGCCGGTAGGCCGAAGACTGGATTTTCTGATGCAGGAATTCAATCGAGAATCCAATACCCTGGGTTCCAAGTCTCAGGACAGCGAGACCACCAAGGCCGCGGTGGATCTGAAGGTCTTGATCGAACAGATGCGCGAGCAGGTTCAGAACATCGAATAGTCTTCTCAGGTCACAGCTTGGCGAGTCCTGGATGCATGTCGTGAAGCAGTAACTCATCAGTGCATACAGGGCCGACGGGTTTGTTTCTGCTTATATGCTTTAGTCGATACTCCTTGAGATGTTGTGATTTTATCAGCAGCTGTATGGGGCCTTGAAAAAAACCACATTGTCCTTACTTAGATTAACAACACAATTTGATCTGGAGGTAAGACAATGTCCATGATGAGATATGAACCCTGGACCCTCATGAATCAGCTGAATCGTGAGATGAACCAATTATTCCGAATTCCTGGTGAAGGCAACGGCTCCGAGTCGGTCAGCGACTGGAATCCGGCCGTGGATATCAAGGAAAACGAAGACTCCTATGTTCTGCATGCAGATATTCCCGGTGTGGATCCAAAAGACATAGAGATCGATATGGAAGATGGTGTACTCAGCATTCGCGGAGAACGCCGTATTGATGATGAAGAAGAAGGTGAAAACTTTCGACGCGTCGAAAGGGTACGAGGCTCCTTTTATCGCCGCTTCAATCTTCCGGATACCGTCGATGCCGAACATATAACGGCCCGAAGCAATCATGGTGTCCTGGAAGTGACCATACCCAAGCAGGAAAAGGTCAAGCCACGCCGTATTACGGTAGAGGGTTAAGCAGTTCCGCCAAGACCTCTGCAGTTGTTCCCTGACAGACTCGGACCTGCTGGTTCGAGTCTGTTTTATGGAATGGTAAAAACTTATTGCTGATAAGGTATTAGAGTTTTCCTGATATGGAATACAAAGATTACTACAAGGTCTTAGGTGTATCACGCGAGGCCTCGAACGACGAGATCAAGAAGGCCTATCGTCGGCTTGCCCGTAAGTTTCACCCCGATGTCAGCAAGGAGGCTAACGCCGAATCGCGTTTCAAGGAAGTCACCGAGGCCTACGAGGTCCTGAAGGATAAAGACAAGCGTAACGCCTACGATCAGCTTGGCAGCAACTGGAAACAGGGCCAGGATTTTAACCCCCCACCCGGCTGGGAAAACATGGGGGGCTTTGGCGGTTTTGGTGGCGCCGGAGCTGCAGGGGGCACCGCAGGATTTAGTGATTTTTTTGAAACCATATTTGGTGGTGGTTTTGCAGGTGGTCGTGCCCAGCAGGCAGGGAGCCGAAGACCCCAGCCCAGGAAGGGCGCCAATGTTACAGGTCGAGTGGATGTCACCCTGGAAGAGGTTCATCATGGCGGACATCGCACGATCACCCTGGCGGGTGGAAAGCAGGTCAAGGTTAAGATTCCTGCCGGTGTTACAGAAGGGCGTAAGATACGCCTCTCCGGGCAGGGCGCTGCAGGTACTGCCGGTGGGCCCAACGGGGATCTGTTCCTGGAAGTTCATATCCTGCCCCATCGACGCTTTCGTCTGGATGGTCAGTCGGTTTATCTGGATCTGCCGGTGGCGCCCTGGGAGGCCGCCTTTGGTGCCAGGATTCGGGTCCCCACCCTGGATGGCAAGGTCGAGGTGTCTATACCGGCCGGTTCCCAGTCAGGGCGCAAGTTGCGTCTGAAAGGGCGGGGAATTAGAGGTCAGGGCGATTTCTTCGTCGTGATCCAGATACATCAGCCATCGGCTGATGCTACTAACATGAAAGACTGTTATGAGCAGATGAAAAAGACAGGTTTTAATCCTCGTTCGGACTGGTAAGAAGGGAACTATTTCCCCCAATTTTCATCCCTATGATTGTTGTTTTATAGCCAGAGATGGAGTCTAACTAATGCCTAAACTGCACTCAATGATGCTGACCGTTTTCATTATCATGGGCATGTCCTTATCGACGCCTGCCCTGTCGGCCTTTCCTTCGCTCTGGGGCGATGAGCCGATGCCAAGCCTGGCACCCATGCTCAAAGAGGCCACCCCGGCAGTTGTGAATATCGCTACCGAGGGACGCGTAGTCGAAAAGACGCCCCTGCTGAGTGATCCCATCCTCAGGCATTTCTTTAATATCCCCGAACAGCAGGAACGCAAGACCGCCAACCTGGGTTCCGGCGTGATCGTCGATGCTGACAAAGGCTACATCCTGACTAATCATCATGTGATCGACAAGGCCGAAGTGATCCATGTCACCCTGCATGATGGTAGAAGGTTGCAGGCCAAATTGATTGGCGCGGATGACGAAACCGATATCGCCGTGATTCAGATTAAGGCGGAAAACCTCAAGGCCCTGCCCCTGGCCGATTCCAGCAAACTGCAGGTCGGTGATTTCGTCGTGGCCATCGGTAGTCCTTTCGGCCTGCGCCAGACCGTAACCTCCGGCATCGTGAGTGCCCTGGGGCGTAGTGGCCTGGGTATCGAGTCCTACGAGGACTTTATCCAGACCGATGCCTCAATCAATCCGGGTAATTCCGGGGGTGCCCTGGTCAATCTCAGGGGCGAGCTGGTGGGACTCAATACCGCGATCCTGGGGCCGAATGGTGGCAACATCGGAATCGGTTTTGCCATTCCCTCATCCATGGCCCAGGACATCATGATCCAGTTGATCAGGGATGGAAAGGTGCGTCGTGGTCGTCTGGGTATCGTGGCCCAGGACCTCACCCCTGAGCTTGCCAGCGCCTTTGGTATAAATCGAAATGCTGGTGCTGTCGTGGCCCAGGTTGAAACGGGCACACCCGCCAACAAGGCCGGTTTAAAGGCGGGGGATGTTATCACCCATGTGAATGGTCACAAGGTGACGGGGTCAGCGGACATGCGCAATGTGATTGGCCTGCTGCCTGTTGGCTCAGAAGTGGAAATGAAAATTCTGAGAAATGGTAAAAAAGTATCGGCAAAGGCCGTTATCCAGGAACCCGAACGACATGCCGTCAAGGGTGAGGAACTGAGCCCCTATCTGGCGGGTCTGGTCTTTTCCGATAGTGAAGAAGGGTTTGTTGTGATTAGTGAGGCCAGTCCTAATAGCCGCGCCGCGCGGGAAGGTCTGCGTCCAGGTGATATCCTGCTTTCTATCAATCGCATGCCGGTACAGCGAGTGGCCGAACTTGAGTCTGCGGTCAAGCGCAGCGCGCGAGGAATACTAATCAACATCCAGCGTGGTAATAGTGCATTTTTCCTGGTGCTGAAATAAAACCATTAAGCCCCTCTTGTCGAGGGGCTTAATGATGACGGTTGAGACGGTAACCATTAACGGATGCCTGGCGTTTCAGAGGTGAGTGTTTGCTTCGTCACAAAAGCTGACTAACACCGCCGATGTCCGGAGACAAAAAACAGAGAGAAGAGGCGCTTTTTGCGATCCGGGTTTATGGCATTCCTATGCTTTGTTACCATTATCACTAAATTAAAGCCTTCTTCGTCTGCCGGCTCAGCAAAGTACTTCGCAACATGAGCGAACATCTCCGTTGTATCTGTAGTTTTCCTCTCAGGTTGTTCTGTTCGCCTTTTCTCGATCTGATCACGGCAGATTTCATTAGGAATATCGATATACATCAACTGATGAGGAGGTTCTACTTCTGAGAAAATACTCTTAAACCATTCTCTTTGTGAAATAGTATTTGCAGGAAAGTCCATTACAACATCCGCAGCAGTGCATAATATTGATTGAGCTAGCTTATTAATTGGGGCCTTTAGTTGGTTGGACTATTTAACATAGTCCGCTAGCAAGGCAATCGTATTTGGGTAGATTGATGCCAGGCATTCATCTTCAGAGAGCACTACGGCATTTCTTTCTAAAGCAATTTCATGTCATTGCATGCTTGCTGATACGCCATATTGAAATCCCTTCTATTACGCTCGCAATCTCTTGCTGGACTGTTGCGCCGATTTTTCCCGCATAGGATGGTATTTCTCCGCATTTTCGGTAGTGTTTGTAGTTGCGGTAATGCCCAGAAAGCAGTTCATCAAATTCAATGCTCATTTTCCCCAATGTGCTTTTTGCTTCTGTGTAATCCGCTATTAGCACTATTTTCGAATTATCAACCATCAACTTCAGTAGATCGCACGCTTTCTTCTCAGGTAGTTCATGCAGGCATAGAGTGCTAGTTGCGATATCAAATTTCCGGGGTGCCAATTGTAGTGCGTCGATGCACTCGAAAGCCAGATGCTTAAAATTGTTTTCTTTTCTCTTGGATTCGGCAAATTCGATCATTCCCTGGTCAATATCGACCCCGTACCCTGAACTGATTTTGGGCGCAGATTGAAAAAGCAGATCACCAGTCCCACACCCAATTTCAAGAAGGGTAGATTCTTCCTCAATCAACTCGATCAATTGCTTTCGAAGCGGTGACAAAACTCGATCGGCTGCTTTGCTTTTAAGCCAGACTTTGAAATACATGTTGAGATTCTTTGAAGGCCTGACGATTGAGTTAGCTTGGCTACAAAAATAGAATGTAGCTAAGCGAAACGGCCATTTTTTGGGGTAAGTTTGACGGTTTATTATACACTTAATTTTGTGACATATTGAATTTTTCGTAGATCTTTATGAAACCATTTATGTGAAAAAGGTGACTGAAAAAGGTGACTGATTTATTTTCTGTGCTTCGGAATTCAATTTCACTCTGACCCCACTTATTACCTGATCCGCCAATGGCTCCGGTGCTCGGCATCAATACATGGGGAGGAAAGTCAAAAGAAAACACCTAAACCAGCAGGTGCCGCTATCAGGTTTTGAAGTGGCTTTTGACCTTGGGCCCCTTTCCGCGGTGTAGTGAGCACGGCTCTTTGAGGTGGATTGAGGGAAGGGTGTTTGAGCGACGGATTCATCGTTGCGAGTTCCTGACCGCCGCCTCAAAGAGTCGAGCGCAGCGTTAAGCACCGTGGCAGGGTGTCGTTCTCTTTGCATACTTTCTCTTGGACAAGCAAGAGAAAGTTTGTCGCCATCAGGCGAAAAACATACTATGAAAAAGGTGACAGATTTATTTTCTGTGCTTCGAAATTTAATTTCACTCTGACCCCACATATTAAGCGCCCGACCATTGTTGAACACCGGACGTTTCTTGGCGACTGGGAAGGGGATGCCGTGCATGGCCATCGTGGCCTTCTGTCGGATCAATGATGAAGTATAGATCTACTGCTGGCGTCGCAACCTGTTCGGCCGACTGGGTAAAACAGTCTCACATCAGAAGTAGTACAACACCAACGACAATCCCAGTAGTACCGCCACCCACAACACCATACTGCCGGTGGGCCAGGTGCGTGCCAGTAAGCCGTGTTCACCGTGGTGACGGGCTATCCCGCGTTGGGCCATGCCCAGGGCAGCCAGGGTATGTTTGCTTGCCAACTCCTTTACGGAGGTCAGCTGCGTCATAATCTTCTTTACAGCATCAGGTGCTACGCGTCGGTATAACCACTCGGCATCCAGGTTCACCGACTTGAGCTCTGGTGGATAGATGTGTGCCAGTTTGAGCCAGGTGAAGGCCAGTGCGGAGAACGCCAGCAGCTGCATTTGCGCCAGAACGTGGCTCATATCATAGGGCCAGTAACCAGTGTCGTAAGGCAGCAGGTCATAGAGGAACAGCGGGAAGGTGCCGATACCTACGCACAGCAGGGCCGCAATCGTCATAGCGATGAGCATGTTGGTGGGGGCCTCACGGGCCTCGGCGACAAAGCGTGAGTCATGGGCAAAGAAGGCGAAGAACGGGATTTTGATGCCGGCGTGGTGGAACACACCGGCAGAAGCGAACAGCAGGGCCAGCCAGACCCAGTCGTGGTTTTCTATGATGGCGGCGCTCATGATCATGGACTTACTGACGAACCCGTTGAACAGGGGGAAGGCAGAGATGGAGGCCGCTCCCACCATGCATAGTACGGCGGTCTTGGGCATTTTCTTGTACAGGCCGCCCAGTTCCGAACCACGCATTTCGCCGGTGACGTGTAGTACGGCACCCATGCTCATCATCAACAGGCCCTTGAAGATAACGTCATTGAAGGCGTGCGCCACTGCGCCGTTGAGCGCCAGCTCGGTACCGATACCGACGCCCACTACCATAAAGCCAACCTGGTTGATCATGCTATAGGCCAGCACCCGGCGCAGGTCGTTCTCGATCACCGCATAGAAGATAGGGAAGCAGGCCATCAGTACACCGATGTAGATCAGGATCTCGGTGCCGGCATAGCCACGTACCAGGGCATAGATCGCTACCTTGGTGGTGACGGCGCTTAGGAACACGGTACCACTAGGGGTGGCTTCCGGGTATGCGTCGGTGAGCCAGTTGTGCAGGAAGGGGAAGGCGCTCTTGATGCCGAAGGCCAGGAAGATCAGCCAGCCACCGGGGGCGTTCAGGCCGACATGGTTGAAGGCCAGGCTGCCATCGTTGGAGGCATAAAGGATGGTGCCGGCCAGTAGCAATACGCCGGAACCTACCTGCATCACCAGATAGCGCATGCTGGCACCGAAGGCCCGTTCCGTGCGCCGGGCCAGGATCAGGAATACTGAGGTCAGCGCCATTAGCTCCCAGTAGATGAACAGGGTCAGCAGGTCACCGGCGAACACTGCGCCCACCGCACTACCGGCATAGGCCAGGGCGGCCACATCCTGGATCCGGTCACGCACGTGCAGGGCGTAGATCACGCCGATGAAGGTGGCCAGATGGAACAGGTAGCCAAACAGGATGGACAGGGAGTCCACACGCACCGGGGTCAGGGCCAGGCCGAACAATTCCGCCTGCACCAGGGTGCCCGGTTCCATCTGGTATATGCCCAGGGCACCGAGCAATGGGGCACCGAGCATCACCAGGGCACGTAGCCAGCCGCGGGTGAAACCGGACAGGACCGCGCCCAGGAACAGGGGCAGAGCTGGGGCAATTTCAGTCATCATCGGGCCCCCGCCGTTCATAGTAGTCCTCGTCACGCTTCACCAGTTTGCGCATTTCCTTGGCCAGTAAGACCAGCAGCACGCAGGCTACGAAACCGTACAGGGGATAAAAGCCAATCACGCCCTCCCAGGGGTGTTCGCCGTGACGATGAAGCACCAGGTCCAGTCCCGCCAGAATCACGCAGGCCGCGACCAGGCTGCGGACTACCAGGCGAGTGTTTCGTGGATTATCGAACAGATACTTGCGCTTTTCGCTCATAACAGGATTCCCCAAACAAGCCGGTATATCGGCTCGGCGTAGAAAAACAGCAACAGACAGCCCGTGGCGGTGATCCCCATGGCCAGAAGACTGGGCAGCGGTGCCTCACGCATGCCACTAGTCTGTGCCGCCGGCGTAGCAAAGAAGCCCCTTAACGGAACCGCCATCAGGTAGATAATGTTCAGCAGCGAGCTCACCAGCAGCACGGCGGTGAGTAACCACAGGCCGGCATCCAGGGTTCCCTGAACCAGTAGCCACTTACTCCAGGTGCCCCCAAACGGTGGCAGGCCAACGATGGATACGGCCCCGATGGTGAAAGCCAGCATGGTCAGGGGCATCTGATGACCCAGTCCATCCAGCTCGCTGACCCGTGTCTTGTGGGCGGCGACCAGGATGGCGCCGGCACAGAAAAACAGGGTGATCTTGCCGAAGGCGTGCATGGCGATATGCATACCCCCGCCGACCACACCGGCGGCGTTGCCCAGCATAGCGCCCAGCACGATGTAGCCAAGCTGGCTGATGGTGGAATAGGCCAGCCGCGCCTTGAGATTGTCCCGGGTCATGGCGATCAGCGACGCCAGTAGAATGGTCAGACCCGCCAGAGCGGCCAGCCAGTCCGCTGCCGCCAACCCGGCCAGGGTGTCCAGCCCGAAAATATAAACGGCTACCTTGAGAATGGTGAACACACCGGCCTTGACCACTGCCACCGCATGCAACAGGGCGGAGACAGGGGTAGGCGCCACCATGGCCGCAGGTAGCCAGCGATGAAAGGGCATCAGGGCTGCCTTACCGGTGCCTAATACATAGAGCATTAACAGCGTGCCCAGCAACAGGCCGCCAGTGTCCGGCTCGAACACTCCGCCCGGGGTGAAACTCAGGGTGCCTGTGAGCTGCCAGGTCCAGATTACCGCGAAAAGTAACAGGCCTACCGAGGTGCCCATCAGTATTACCAGGTAAACGCGACCGGCTTTGCGAGCCTCGTCAGTACCGGCGTGGGTGACCAGGGGATAAGTGGCCAGGGTCAGTAGTTCGTAGAAGACGAACAAGGCCAGCATGTCTCCGGCCAGGGCAATACCCATAGCCGCTCCAATGGAGATAGCGAAGGCGGCATAGAAGCGCGTCTGATTTTCCTCCCCGTGGCCACGCATGTAGCCGATGGCATAGAGGGTCGTCACCGGCCACAGGAAGCTGGCCACCAGGGCGAATAATAGCCCCAGGGGTTCAGGGGACAGGGACAGAGCCATACCGGGGATGGGTTCCGCCAGCACCAGACTGGGCGTTGTTTCAGGCGACCAATAGGTGGTCATCAGCGCCACCAGGATGAACTGCCCCACGCCGGCGGCCAGACTCACGGTCTCACGCAGGTTGGGCCAGCGCCCGGTCAGCAGCACAGCAATCGCCGTGAGAAAGGGCAGGGTGATGATCCAGGGCAGCAGTGCCTGCGCGCTCATGGCCGGCCCTCCAGCAACTGGCTTGACGCCTGCTGAGCTATACCTACGTTCAGATCAGTAAACAGGCCGAAGTAGAGGTTGGCCGTCGCCAACACCCACAAGGGCAGTAGCAGGGACAGGGGGGCTTCGCGAGGTACGACGGTATTTTTCTCGGGATGCTGGAAATAGGCTGCCTCTACCAGGCGCCCCATGTACAAAAGAGCGAGGATCGAGCCAACCAGTACCAGCATGGCCAGGGGCCACAGGTCCTGTTCCAGAATGGCCAGCACCAGGTACCACTTGCTGATAAAGCCGGCAGTGCCCGGCACCCCGATCAGGCTAAGACCGCTGACCACTATCGCTGCCATGGTCCAGGGCATGCTGCGGCCCAGCCCGGCGAAGTCCTTCAGCCTGACTCTACCCATCTGGTAGGCCACCGCGCCCAGGGCCAGGAACAGGGCCCCCTTCATCAGGGCATGATTGAACAGATGGAGAATGGCCGCGCTCACCCCGGCCGCAGAGGCCAGTCCGATACCCAGTACCATGTAGCCAACCTGGGCGACACTGGAGTAGGCCAGCATGCGTTTGACGTTGTCCTGGTACACGGCAACCAGTGAGGCAACAAGGATCCCCAGCGAGCCCAGTAGGATCAGTAACAGGTTCAGCGGCATATCGCCCAGGGAGAAGTCTGCGCCAAACACGTCAATAATAAAGCGCAACAGGGCATAGACGGCCACCTTGGTGGCGGTGGCGGCCAACAGGGCGCTGACCACCGAGGGGGCGTAAGCATAGGCATTGGGCAGCCATAAATGTAAGGGGAACAGTGCCAGCTTAAGGCCGATGCCCACGGTCAGAAAGGCAAAGCCAGCCCGCACCGTACGGGTATCCGATACTGCCGGCAGCCGCTGTGCCAGATCCTGCATGTTCAGGGTGCCGGTCATCAGATATAAAAAGCCGATGCCGATCAGGATGAATGTGGCGCCAATACTACCCATCACCAGGTACTGGAAGGCAGCACTGACAGCCCTGCGATCACGTCCCATGCTGATCAGGGCGTAGGAGGCAAGAGATGAGATCTCAAGGAAGACGAACAGGTTAAAGGCATCGCCGGTCACAGTGATCCCCGCAAGGCCGGCGAAGACCAGCAACAGGGCGGCGTAGAAAGCGGGGATGAGCGCGGCCTCTACTTCCCGGATAACGCTGCGACGGGCATAGGCCATCACCATCGCGGCCATGGCACAGACAATAAGCAGCACGTAGGCGCCGAGCAGGTCCACGCGCAGTTCGATACCCCAGGGGGGTGCCCAGCCACCCAGCTGGTAGCTGACAGTTCTTTCCTGCACAACACCTTGCAACAGGGCGGCCGCGGCAGCGAGACTGAGTACGCTACTGGTCAATGCAATCAACCAGGCCGCCCCGGCACGTCCGATCAGCACGCAGACCGGGGCCGCCAGCAGCGGAAGGATAATCGCCAGCAGGGGCAGATGATCTCCCAGGTTCACCGAGGCGAATCCTCCGGCTTATCGGAGGGCGCCTCATCTGGATCGTCTGCCTCCAGGTCAAGGGTTTGTATATCATCCTCCTCAATGCTGCCGTAGGCCTCATGGATGCGCACAGCCAGGGCCAGTCCCACCGCCGTAGTGGCGACCGAAACGACAATAGCAGTCAGGATAAGTACATGAGGCAGGGGGTTGGCATAGTTCGAAACGCCCTCTTCCAGGATGGGCGCGATACCGCCCTCTACGAAGCCCAGGGAGATATAGAAGATAAAAACCGAGGCCTGGAACAGGCTCAGACCGATCAGTTTCTTAATCAGGTTGCCCTGGGCAATGACTACGTAGAAACCCGCCATCATCAGGAACACCACCACCCAGTAATTGAACAGATCGGACACGTTGCTCACGGTTGTCGCCTCCTTCCTGACAGGGCATAGAAGATACTTAGTACCACGGCGAACACGCAGATTCCGATACCCAGTTCCACCAGGAGAATGCCAAGATGACGGCCCACCATCGGGTCCTCAGCCAGCACGGTATAGTCAAGGAATGGGCGCCCGTGAAGCAGGGCGTACAGCCCTACACTGCCATACACCAGGATCCCGAAGGCGGCCAGCCTCGGCAGCCATCGGGCAGGTACTACCAGGCGGGCATCGCCTTCACCAAATACCAGGTCATAGAGCACCATGCCAGTGGCGAAAATAACCCCGGCCTGGAAACCACCACCGGCACCGTATTCACCATGTAACTGAACATAGAGGGCGAACAGCAGGATAAAGGGGATAAGCACCTTGACGACCAGCCGCAGCACTGGCTGTTCCCCAATGGCAGTCTTCCCGGGACGTGGACGCCCCCCAGCACGGGAACCTAGCAGAAGAAACACACTCAGCCCGGCGGTGAAGATCACCAGGGTTTCACCCAGGGTGTCGAAGCCACGATAGCTGGCCAGCACCGCGGTGACGATGTTAGGGATACCCATTTCCTGAGGAGCGTTTTCAATGTAGTGCGGCGCCACGTGCTGATGTACGGGGGCCTGGGGGTCCCCCAGGTGGGGCATGTCCAGGGTGCCATAAACCAGGGCCGCACCGGTTACCCCCACGACTAACAGTGGGAGCAAGGGGCTGTGCTTGGGACGGCGCTCCCAGCGCCCGGTCAGGCGCAGGCTGGAAAGCAGTAGTATCGTGGTCACCCCGGCGCCAACGGCGGCCTCGGTGAAGGCAACATCCGCCGCATCAAGATCCATGAATAGCGCGGCAGTCAGCAAGCTGTAGATACCAAACATCATGGCAACTGCAAACAGGTCACGCATGCGGATGGCCGCCACGGCGATAATGACCAGGAAAGCCAGTAGCAGGATATCGATCAGGATATCGATCCCTTGTCCTCCTCCGCTTTTTCGTCATTCGGGCCCTGGCCACCGTGCAGGGCCGCCTTAGCCATGGCATGGCTTGCTGTTGGATTGGTGGCCAGTAAGAACAGCATGATCAACAGGACCTTTAACAGATCCAGTGACCAGTCCATCTGTAGCATCAAGCCGGTCAGCAACAGGGGTGCGGCAAGGGTTTCTGTGACACCAGCTGCGTGCACTCGTGAGAAAAAGTCAGGTAGGCGCAACAAACCTACACCACCGGTGATACACAGAAAACTCCCCGCCAGCAGGCATGCCGCGCTCAGGCCCTCCAGAAGCAGGTTCATTCTTCTTCCTCCCCCGCGCCATATTCGAAGAAACGCATGACTGCTATGGTGCCGACAAAGTTGACCATGGCATAGAGCAGCGCCACGTCCAGGAAACCACTCCAGTCCAGGGCATGGCCGGCCAGGGCAATGAGCAGCACGGTCTTGGTCCCGAACAGATTGGCAGCCAGCAGTCGATCATAGGCAGTCGGTCCCATGAAGGCGCGGACCAGGGCAAGGGCCATGGTGACCATAATGGCGAGCACGGCTGCGTTAAGCATATTCAGATCCCGGTACGGCGAATACGCCGTTCCATCTCACCCTCATGCAGTTCTTCCAGGCCCTGCTTGCACAGGTGGTGCACCAGGAAATGATCATCAAACACGTCCGCGGTCAGGGTGCCCGGGGTCAGGGTGATGGAGTTAGCATAAAGTGCCTTTTGCATGGGGCTGGAAACAGTGACTGGTAATCGTGCCCAGCCTGGCTCCACGGGCAGGGCTGGATCCCAGATGCGGCGGGCGACATTTATATTGGCCTTGACCAGTTCCCATAACAGCCAAAATCCGTAGCTTAAAAGGGCGAGGTTGGGAATAAGGAAAACGGCTGTTTTGTCTACCTTATCCATGCGCCATAGTAACCAGGTCGATAACATGGCAGACAGGGCGCCAAGGGTGAGTAGCAGGGGAGTGAAATGCCCCGATAGTATCAGCCAGAAAAGATACAAAATTAACGAGACGCTCAGATAATGCATGTTGCCCTCACTGAGAAGATGGCCCCTTGGTGATGGGGCATGAGTTTTTATATCGTTGTCCAGAGTGACGTTACCGAACCACCCTCATGTCGTCATATGCATTGGATATGAATCGGTTCGGTTCGAGCCCAGCAACACAGATGCCCATTCCCCGGCTCAGCGACATGATGCAACGTTATATCGTTCATTTCTGCTACTCGATTCCAGAATCGACAACAGCCTTTCAATAATATGTCGATCAATATATTTCCGAAAAGTAACGATTCGGTTTTCGATGCGATTAGCCATCGCTTTATACGCAAACCTTAATGTATTGGCATTATCAGGTGTATCCAGTTAGAAATTTATAACCCGCTGAAATACTGAATAATGTGTATACAGTTAATTATGAAAGCAATCTGAACCTAAGAATAAAATAAAGACCTAGCCCGGGGTGTTCTTTTCTACCCAGCGGGTTGATCCATTCTGTAGGGTCTCCTGTTTCCAGAATGGCGCTCGGTGTTTGAGTTCTTCCATCAGGAAGCGGTTTGCATCGAAGGCGGCCTTGCGATGGGCTGACCATACGGCCGTGAGCACAATGGTCTCTGCAGGTTGGATGGGGCCGACGCGATGGATGATCAGGGCCTCGTCGATATCGAACTGGGATTTCGCTTCTTCAATGATGGCCTCCAGGTGTTTTTCGGTCATGCCCGGATAGTGTTCAAGGGTCATGGCCTGTACATCGTCACCCTCATTAAAATCACGCATGGTGCCGAGAAAGATATTGCTTGCGCCATAACTTCCGGGGCGCAGACTCAGGGCCTGTGTCTGTTGCTGTAGTTCAGACCAGGGCTCAAAGGTCTGGTTGACGATGATGACCGGCATGTTCAGCCACCAGTGACCGGAGGAAAGAAGGCTACTTCATCGCCATCATTAATGGTCTGGTCCGTCTCGGCATATTCCTGGTTCACCGCCATGAGGATATTGGGCGGCATGGGCAGGCCATCGGTAGCCTGCTGCCAGACCTCGGCCACGGTGATGGGGCCTTCAGCCTGAACCTGATCTTCCTGACGACCCAGCTGATCACCCAGACTGGCAAAGTATCTAACCTGAATAGACATTCTCTGATAAGCTCGTTGATTCAATTCGTTAAATTCTAGCACGTGCAGGAGCCCCCGATGAGCGAGTTAACCCATTTCAACCAGCGCGGTGAGGCCCACATGGTGGATGTGGGCGCGAAGGACAGTACCCATCGTATCGCCATCGCCGAGGGCCGAATCACCATGAAGCCAGAGACCCTGGAACTGATCCGTTCAGGTGGGCATAAAAAAGGGGATGTCCTGGGTATAGCGCGGGTGGCGGGCATCATGGCCTCCAAGCGGACCGCTGACCTGGTGCCCCTGTGCCACCCCCTGATGCTGACCCGCGTGGAGGTCGATCTCAAGGTCGAGCCGAAAGACTCATCGGTGAGCTGTCGTACGACGGTGGAAACTCGCGGCCAGACGGGCGTGGAAATGGAGGCCCTGACCGCGACCCAGGTGGCCCTGCTGACGGTCTATGACATGTGCAAGGCGGTGGATCGTGGTATGACCATGGAGGGCATACGGGTGGTACGTAAATCCGGCGGCAAATCCGGAGACTGGTCAGCGCCGTGACAGTTTGATTGCCGTGAGAAACTGCTGGACACGGCGTTTGATGTTGTCGCGTACCTTGTTAAAGGCCTCAATATCCTTGTCGTCCTTCGCCTCGCGGGCCGGGTTGGGAATGGGCCAGTCCTTGCGGATGCTGCCATCGGAGATATAGGGGTGGACCTTTCCTCCCTGCTCACAGAGCACGATAATAATATCCGCCCATTCCATGATGTCCTTGCTGGCGACCCTGCCCGTGTATTCACGAATATCAGAGTCATCTTCCTGCATGCTCTTGATGGCGCGCTGATCCAGGGGCGTGACATCGATCCCGGCGGACATCACATCCATCATGCCTTCACCCATCTTGCTCATGTAGTATTCCGCCATTGCAGTACGGGCGCTGGTGCATTCACTGACAAACAGAATTCTGGGTAGGCGTCGAAAATTTGGTGAG
This sequence comes from Thiotrichales bacterium, assembly GCA_024762895.1. GTDB lineage: Bacteria > Pseudomonadota > Gammaproteobacteria > J044 > J044 > JANTGN01. The sequence goes on along the minus strand of JANTGN010000007.1, from coordinate 11,323 downwards.
TGATCACCCTTGATCGTGGGTTCGTTATTGGTCATTGATGGGTCCTGTTATCCCTGTTCCAGTAGATTACGCAAATCGATAACCGCGGCGTTGGCGCGGGAGATATAGGATGCCATGACCAGGGAGTGATTGGCTACCAGTCCAAAGCCACTGCCATTCAGAATGACGGGGCTGTACAGACTTTCCTGGGTACCCTCGAGTTCACGAATGATCTGCTTGAGACTGGCTCGGGCATTCTTTTTAGCCAGCACCTGGTCAAAGTCGATCTCGATGGCCTTCATCAGGTGCAGCAGGGCCCAGGTAGAGCCGCGCGCCTCGTAAAAGACATCATCGATCTCAAGCCACGGGGTTTTGACATAGAGATTGGGGTTGGTGCTGGTCGACTGGGTCGCTGCTGAATCGCCTGCCAGGTCGGTATTAACACGCAGTTGGCCGACACTGGCACTCAGGCGTTGCGACAATGATCCCAGCCGTTTTTCTACTATCCCCAGCCATTCACGAATATTGTCGGCACGGGCATAGAATTGAGCATCAGGCTGATTCGCGTCGGTGAGTCGTTGCAGGTAATTATCCAGTGCCTTGATGCCCTTGCGATACTCGCGTTCCGAGGGGGGGAACATCCAGGAATAGGTGTCGAAATTAAACTGGGGCTCTGCCACCATCAGGTCCTTGTCTTCGATCGACTGTGACTGGGAGCGGCTAAAGTCATTACGCAGCGCACGGCTGATATCGCGGATCTGGACGATCACACCAAACTCCCAGTTTGGAATGTTATCCAGAAAGATACTGGGGGGGGTGACGTCATTGGATAGGTAGCCGCCGGGCTTGTCGAGCAGGGTTTCAGCCAGTCGAATCGTCGTGGTGACCGTGGTCGCCCCCGTCACCAGTCTGGACTCGTCATCGTTGAGCATCGCCAGGGCATTACCACGCACATCAAAGGGGTCGGGTTCACGGCTCCAGATCACGGCCAGCACGATACCGATTATGACCAGGGTCACCAACAGCAGGCCTGAACTCCAGAGCAGTCCCTTTTCCTTCCAGGTCTGAGGATGGTACAGCTTGATGACCTTCAGGCTGATCTGTTGCAGCCAGGCACTGAAGCGGCGACCAAGTTCAGTTATGCGGTTCATGATGGCACTTCCTTAAGTAATCCGGGTCTATTGTAAACGAGTCTGGATCGGGGTGAGAATGAAAGCTTAACGCAAAGAGACTATAAGCAGATATATAAACCTTCATTTTCTTTCCCAAGGGGTAGGCATGAAAATTTTCAAACGTATCCTTCTCGCGCTCGCTATCCTGTTGCTACTCCTGGTGGCGGGGGCGGGCATCCTCCTCGCCAGTTTCGATCCCAATAGTTACAAGTCAGAGATCGAGCAGATTGTACTGGACCGTACGGGCAGGGAGTTAAGGCTGGAAGGGGACATTGGCCTGAGCCTGTTTCCCAATATTGGCCTGGATCTGGGGAAGGCCGAGCTGGGTAATGCACCGGGCTTTGGTGATAATCCCTTTGCACGCGTGGAAACCGTACGACTCAACGTGGCCCTGATCCCTCTGCTAAAGAGTAAGGTGCAGGTAGATACCATTGTGCTGGATGGCCTTAAGCTCAGCCTGGAGCGTAACCAGCAGGGGGTCGCCAACTGGGATGACCTGGTCCAGGGTCAGGGGCAAGAGGCCACGGCGCCCAGCCCTGAAAAAGAAGCGTCAGCCAGTGCCGGGGGTACAGCGCCGCCGATCTCGGATGTGCAGGTACAGGGCCTGAAGATCATCAATGCCCGGCTTTCTTTTAAAGATGCACAAAAGGGGAGCGATTTGAAACTGGATCCCTTCAACCTCGAGACCGGTCGCCTGGTCCTGGGACAGCCCATGCCCTTAATCATGGACCTGCATCTCATCCAGGCTCCTGATACGGACCTGGTTGCCTCGCTCGAGGCCTTGGTTACCCTGAACCCCGCCCAGGAACGTTATGATCTGAGTGACCTGCAACTGGAGGCCACGGTTAAGCAACCCGATCTGCCCAAAGGTGAAGTGACACTCGAACTGTCGGCCGATCTCAGGGCCGATCTCAAGGCCCAGACCGCTACTCTGGAACAGTTGCTGGTTAAGGTGCTGGGACTGAGCGCAAAAGGTGGACTGACGGCGGAAAAGATCATCGATGCCCCCAGTTATACAGGTAATTTCAAGGTGGAGCGTTTTAATCCCCGCACCTTACTACAACAACTGGGCGCAGAGGTGCCAGAGACGGCAGACCCCGATGTGTTGAAGCAGGCCGAGCTGGGGTTCCAGATATCTGGTACCGATGACAGCATCAAACTGGCAGGTCTCAATCTAAGCCTGGATGACAGCAAAATGAATGGCACAGCTAGTGTTGCGAACTTTGAAAAGCCCGCGATACGGGTTGATCTTGCCATGGATGGAATCAATCTGGATCGTTACAGCGTTCCTGAGTCAGCGGCTTCAAAGGGTGGTGCTGCCCCTGGTGGACCCATAGCAGGTGGTTCGACCACGGGCGGTGGTGCATCCGATGATGATCTTGGCATTCCTGGCGAGCAACTGCGAGAGCTTGATGCCATTCTGAACTTCAAGGTCGGTCAGCTCATTATGCAGAAGGCAACTTTGACCGATGCAGTCGTGGGTATCACGGCTCAAAAAGGCGTGGTCAGGATCGACCCCTTCAGGGCCGCACTCTATGGGGGCAGCTTTAATTCGCAGGTCACCATGGATGTTCGTGGCAAGACTCCGAAATTCACTCTCAGTGAGAGCCTGAAGGGCGTGCAAAGTGCACCCCTGCTCAAGGACATGTATGGGGACAGCTATCTCAGTGGCAAGGCCAATATGGATGCCTCCATGACCACGAGTGGCAATCAGGTCTCTACCATTAAACGTAATCTGAATGGCAAGATGAGCCTGTCTTTTAAGGAAGGCTCTATCAATGACTCCAGGTTGTCAGATCAGCTTAACAAGGTCATCGCGGTGATCGAGAAACGACAGTACGATCCGGCCAAGGCAAAGGGCACTAAATTCTCCAGTCTGACCGCCTCGGCCATGATTAAAAACGGTCTGATCGAGAATAAGGATATGCACCTGATAGCGCCCAAGTTCCACGTCAGGGGGCTGGGAACGGCCAGCCTGGTCAACGAGAAGGTGGATTATCAATTACGCCTGATGAAGTCGAGCGAGGACCCCAGTGCCCAGCAGATCTATGCGCCCATCGATGTGACGGGCACCTTTGATAACCTCACCTATCGGTTCAACGAGAAGGAATACGCCAACCAGTTGCTGGAGCGTGAGAAGAAAAAGGTAGAAAAGAAGGCCCGGGAGAAGGTCGACAAGGAAGTGGATAAGGCCAAGGAAGATATTGGTAAAGAAGTCGACAAGGCCCTGAAGGGGCTGTTCGGTCGGTGAGACTTCTCCTGCTCGGCCTGCTGATTTTCATCAGGCCGGGCTTTGCCTATGAAGTCTTGAATATAGACGTATGGTATGAGCAGGAACAGTACCGAATCGAACTGGAAATAATTATCGATGTGCCTGAGGAATATGTCGAAACCGCCCTGCTGGACTTTGAACGCTTAAGCGAACTAAATACCAGCCTGCGCAAGGTCAGTGTACTTACCTCACCCGACCCAGGCGCCACACGAATCGAGTCCGAGATTCATAGCTGTGCCTGGTTTCGCTGTGTGGATCTTATGCGGGTTGAGGATGTACGGCGGCTGCGGCCGGGTCTTATCGTCGCCAGGACCCTGCCTGAATTCAGTGATTTTCATATGGGCTACTCCGAGTGGACCCTGCAATCCTGGGGCAATCAGACCCATATTCTGTATCATGCGGCCTTTTCGCCAGCCAAGGGTGAGGTGCCCGTCGTGGGGCATATGATTGCCAAACGAGTGATCAGGCGCGAAGCCCTGAAGACCTATCAGAACCTGGAGGCCCGTTATCTTAAAGAAACAAGTCCCTGTGTTAGCTGTTGAATTCAGTGACGCTGTACTGGACTGGTTCGATCGATATGGTCGCAAGGACCTGCCCTGGCAACATAACCCCACGCCCTACCGGGTCTGGGTCTCAGAGATCATGCTTCAGCAGACCCAGGTGACCACGGTTATTCCTTATTTCGAGCGTTTCATGGCGCAATTCCCCGATCTGGCGGATCTGGCCGCTGCGAGTGAGGACGAGGTCCTGGCCCAATGGGCAGGCCTGGGGTATTACAGCCGAGGACGTAACCTGTTAAAGGCCGCTCAGCGAATAGCCAGTGATCATGGGGGAGAGATACCGCTGGCGCAGGAGGCCCTTGAAGGGCTGCCGGGAATCGGCCGCTCAACGGCGGGGGCCATCCGCGCGCTTTCGGGCGGGCAACGGGGAGTCATCCTGGATGGTAATGTTAAGCGGGTTCTGGCTCGTTATCATGCCGTTGAAGGCTGGCCGGGACGATCGTCCGTCAGCCAAAAGCTATGGCAACTTGCCGAACATCACACACCAGGGAAGCGCGTGGCGGACTATACCCAGGCCATGATGGACCTCGGTGCCACGCTCTGTACTCGGAGTCGGCCGGGTTGTACTTCATGTCCTGTTGGGTCAACTTGTCTGGCCAATGCCGAGGGTAAGCCCACAGCCTATCCTGGCTCAAAACCCCGCAAGCCAGTACCGGAACGGGCAGTATATATGCTGATGCTGGAAAATGACCGGCAGGAGGTACTGCTGGAAAAAAGACCGCCCCATGGGGTCTGGGGAGGCCTGTGGAGTCTGCCCGAGGCCAGTTCAATGGCCGAAGCCAGGGCGCTGGCCAAGCGCCTGAGTATGGCCCAGATTGAGATCCTGGGGCAGCTGGACCCCCTGCTTCATCGCTTCACACATTTCCAGCTCAGTATCCATCCTCTACGCTTCAGAACGAAAAACCCCGCAAAAGCTGTTATGGAAGCGGAGCGTTGGGTCTGGTATAAAGCCGGGTCAACGGCGTTGGGTGGGCTGCCTGCTCCCGTGAAGCGTCTATTAAATGAACTGAAATCTGAGGAGTAAGCCATGACCCGTATGGTCAACTGTGTTTTATTGGGCCGTGAGGCCGAAGGCCTTGATCGACCCACCTATCCGGGTGAACTGGGCAAGCGTATCTTTGACAATGTCTCCAAGGAGGCCTGGGCCAGGTGGGTTCAGCAGCAGACCATGTTGTTAAATGAATACCGCCTGAGCCCGATCGATCCCAAGGCGCGTAAGTTCCTGGAAGAGGAAATGGAAAAGTTCTTCTTTGGCGAGGGTGCCACCCAGATCGACAATTACGTACCACCCGAGCAGTAAGTCGATCTCAGGCCTGACTTGACGCAAGGACGCGGACAGGCTTTAATACGCACCCTTCGTAGCATCAAGCTACAGAAAATCCCAATATGGCCAGATAGCTCAGTTGGTAGAGCAGGGGATTGAAAATCCCCGTGTCGGCAGTTCGATTCTGTCTCTGGCCACCATTTTTCCTTGCTCCAAGTCACGTGCCTTAGCATTTTCTGTGCCTGATTAGAGAAATCGAACGTTCGATTATTCGGCTCATCCCTGAGCCTCACCTTTCAGGCTCGCGTTCGCTCGTGATAATTTGCTCCCGGCAAATTATGCTGTCTCTGGCCACCATTTTTCCTTGCTTAAAGTCATTTGCCTTCGTGGTTCCTGTATCGTTTTGAGAAATCAAAGTTCGATTACTCGGCCCGTCCATGGGCCTCGCCACAAGGCTTCGCTGCGCTCGTGATGATTAGTTCTGTCCCTTGCGCTTATTGCAGGGGGCTCTGTCCCCGGGATGTCATTCCGAGTGGCTTAGTCAGTTTGAAAGCGGTCCCATAATGCGTGTGTCTGGTTAGCGGTGGTGATTTTTGTGATAGGAGGGAAGGTGGTGGCCGGGGTGGAGGTCTAGAGTGGTATCAAACGTTGTTGTCTGCCGACAGCGTTTGTAGCAATGTTCATAACAGGGCGAAACATGCCAGTGTCTTTGCATACTCCTCACTCGACCGGGCATGAATAATGGCGGCGATGTTCAACGTCTACAGGGGAGTTCTTACGCCTTGATCAGAAAGGTTGCTTCATGGTGACGTCTCATTGACGGGATCGGCAATGATAGTCTTTTCGATCAGACATAAATCCTCATTGAATGTGTATCTGTGAGGGGTGCCGGTCGCCAGTTCGTAGTCCATAATCTGCCGTGGTGTCATTTGTTCAATGTGCATAATGATGGCTCTGAGGGAATTGCCATGAGCAGATATCAGCACGCTCTCACCCTTTAGAAGATGCGGGACAATGTGTTCTCTATAATAGGGTAAAGTTCTTGCGGCAGTCATTTCCAGGCTTTCGCCGTTTGGCGGCGGGACATCATAACTACGGCGCCAGCGATGTACCTGTTCCGCACCATAGTGGCGGCTCGCCCAGTCTTTGTTCAGGCCCTGCAGATCACCATAGTAACGTTCGTTGAGTTTTTCCGTGACGTAGATCTTCAGTTCATTCGCATCGCCTTCGGTCGCTGTAAAGTGTTCGTACCATTCGCTGCTCTGCTCATGTACGCGCACATACTGGGCGCAATAACGGTTCTGTCTGAGGATCTCATACAGGCTGTCCTGCGCCCGCAGCAGGGTGGAGGTAAAGGCCACATCGAAATGTTCGTCGACCAGTAATAATGCCGCCTGTTGTGCCTCAATCACTCCCTGCCGGCTTAGGGAAATGTCTATCCAGCCAGTGAACCGGTTTTGCAGGTTCCAGATTGACTGACCGTGCCTGACCAGGAACAAGCTGCTCATGGGGTCTGCCACTGAGGATTGTGTTCATAGGCTGCCGCGCCGCATAAATAGAAACTACCCTGAGCCGACGTTCGATGCGCAACAACTGATTGCATTTTTCTATCCCTTAGCGGTGCATGGGCCAGGCAGGTGGTGGCTACTATCTCCGTCAGGTTCAAAGCATACTCCCCTTTGATTTTTTCAGTACGATATATTGTCCTGCAGGCCCTTGACGAACATCAGCTCCAGTTCATCGAACTCGCCCGGCCCCTTCTTCATCCACTGCTGAACATATCTGGCACGGTATTGATTGAGGCCGTTGAAGCAGAGGTAACCATCATTTTTCCAAGCAGGGTGATCTTCGTGGATCAGGTCCAACACACCATCCTGGGTGGCACGAGTTACCCCGTCGCCTTGCTCTGATGGTAGACCTGACAGGTGTCAACGCTGAAAAGGTCTTTTCCGGCAGCTCCATTTACTGATCCTTGGCCGCATCGCAAAGGCTGTCCTTCGGGTTATCTAGCAACTGGGACAAGGTTGCGAGAAAGCGCGCCGCATCGGCGCCAAAAACCACCCGGTGATCGCAGCTCAGGGTAAATTCAACCTTGCCGTCCTGTTCCGCACCCAGGGACAGAATCGCAGCCGCCCCCGGCGGCACGATGGCGTCAAAATGGGTGACCTGTTCAAAGACACCGAGGTTGGAGAGATAGAAAGTAGCGCCCTGATAGTCATCCGGGCCCAGGCGATTCCTTTTGACCTTGTCACGCAGGATACGCCAGTCATCGTTCAGTTCATCGAGGGGGCGCCGGGCGGCATCACGCAGTACCGGCGTGACCAGGCCACCGGGGATATCCACGGCAATGCCAACGTCCACCTGTTCACGCATTGCCATTGCTCGCGGAGTATAGACCGCATTGAAATGAGGATGCTTCTGCACGCACAGGGCGCAGGCCCTGGCCAGAAGCAGCGTGACGGACTGTTGTTGCTCATGGGCCAGGTCTTTTAACGGCGTAAACGACAGACGGGCACTGACGCGGAAGGTGGGGGTACTGAGTGTGGCAATCATGTTATTCGCCACCGCCTTGTGCATGGTGGTAAACAATTTATACCGATAGGCGGGGCCGGCATCCAGATTGGGCACAGGGCCAGCCAGGGCTGCCGAGAGAACCTGAGGCGCATGGATTATACCATCGCTGGCGGTACTGACCTGATGTAGTTCAATACCCAGCTCGCGCGCCAGCCCCCGGGCATAGGGTGAGGCCTTAATCCCCGACTGCTGGCTGGATACGGGCACGGATGTGTCTGTATCTGGAACAGCCTGCTTCGCGGTCGCCACCGGAGATGTGTCGCGTTGATTAAGCTCCTTTGTTGTTGTTTTACCGACGGGCATCCCCTTCGCAACAGTCGTTTTTTCTGGGATGCTGCCCTGATCCTCGTGTGCCTGTTCCGGGGAATCACTGATATAGCCGATCACGGTGCCAACAGGGATATCCGAGTCTGCCTGTGACAGAGGTCCGGCCAGATATCCGTCGTGGAAGGCCTCAACGTCCATCACGGCCTTGTCCGTTTCCACTTCAGCCAGCACATCGCCTTTTTTCACTGAATCGCCGACCTGCTTCAACCACTGAACCAGACGACCGGTTTCCATGGTGTCCGATAAGGTAGGCAGAATTATGGCTTCTCGCATGGTTTTTAGCTCCTTCTCAAATCAGGGCGAACACAATTTTTCCGCGGCGGCGATAATATCAGCAATCCGTGGAATGCTGGCCGCTTCGAGCGAGGCATTAAACGGTATCGGCAATTCCAGTGCCGCCACCCGCTGTGGCGCGGCGTCCAGGTTGAAAAAACAACGCTCGGTCAGGCCGGCGGCGATCTCGGCGCCGGCACCGGCGAAGCGCGAGTCTTCCTCCACCACCAGCAGGCGATGGGTTTTTTCCAGTGAGGCTGAACACGTGTCCCAGTCGATAGGGCGTAAGCTGCGCAGGTCGATCACCTCTGCCTCTATGCCCTTTTCGGTAAGCTGCTCCGCCGCGCGCAATGACACGTCCAGCATACCTGAATAGGTCACGATACTGAGGTCAGTGCCTTCGCGGCGAACTTGCGCACGGTGCATAGGTGGCGCTTCAAGACCGACTTCCAGTGGCCCTTTGCTGAAATAGAGCAGTTCGTGTTCGAGTATGATGATAGGTTCATCGCTGCGAATGGCCTGACGCAATTGCCAGTAGGCATCCTGTGGCGTGGCCGGTACGGCGATGCGCAGGCCAGGCACGTTCATCAGGGTCTGCTCCAGTCGTTGCGAGTGTTGTGCCGCCAACTGCTTGGCCACGCCACCGGGCATACGCACGACCAGTGGCATCGGGAATTGCCCGCCGGACATGAAGGGGACCTTGGCGGCCATATTGATGATGGGATCCAGCGCCAATAGCGCGAAATTGATCGTCATCAGTTCCACCACCGGGCGCAACCCTACCATCGCGGCACCAACCGCCAGGCCGGTGAAGCTGCCCTCGGAGATCGGTGTATCCCGCAGCCGCCACTCGCCGTATTTGGCATATAAGCCATCAGTGACGCGATAACTGCCGCCAAACAAGCCGACATCTTCACCCAGTACGATGACCGATTCATCGGCGGCCAGTTCGATATCCAGGGCACGATTAAGTGCCTGCCAGTAATAGACTTGTTCTACCATCAGACCAGCACCTCCCCGCGACGGTTGCACGTCAATGCCGCTTCCGCGTCGGCCAGCGTCGGCTCGGCACTGTCACTGGCAAAACGCACGGCGGCTTCTACTTCCTCGGAAACTTCCGCCTTGATAGCCGCGAGTTGCTCGAGGGTGAGCTGGCCGCCGCTATGCAGATGTCCCTGTAAGCGTTCAATGTTGTCGACGCCAACAGCGGCAAGCTGCTCGGTACTCGGGTACACGGCGAGTGTTTCGGCAATCGCCACTTTAACCGGGTCTTCATTTTCATAGGCCTGTATCTCCAGCTTTGGGCGATAACTGCCGGGGTCAGCCATCGAGTGACCACGAAAACGATAGGTCTCGAATTCCAGTAACTGCGGCCCGTTGCCGGCACGGATCTGCGCCAGCGCTTCCTGCGTGGCACTGTGTACCGCGAGCACATCCATGCCGTCGATTCTTTGCGCCGGGATACGATAGCCGGAGGCGCGCTTATAGACCTCGGTAACCGCAGAGTGACGATGGATCTCGGTGCCGATCTGGTAGTGATTGTTCTCACACACGAACAATACCGGCAGCTTCCACAACGCCGCCATGTTCAGGCTTTCGTGGAAAGTCCCCTGATTCACCGCGCCGTCGCCAAAGAAGCAGATCACCGCCTCAGGTTGTTCGCGCAACGCGATGGCATAGCCAATCCCGGTGGCGATCGGAAATGTCTCGCCCACGATGGCATAGCCACCCATGAAACGGCGTTCACGATCAAATAGGTGCATGGAACCGCCCATGCCACCGCTACATCCGGTCTTTTTACCAAACAATTCGGCCATCACCACCGTCGCCGGTATACCCCGTACCAGCGCATGCACATGCTCGCGATAGGTGCTAACGATGTAATCGGCTGGTTCCGCTGCGCGCAACACGCCCACCGCAACGGCCTCTTCACCAGGGTAAAGATGCAGAAAGCCGGCGATATTACCCGTGGCGTACTCCTGCGCGGCACGCTCTTCGAAGGCACGAGCCAGCAACATGTCTCGCAAAATATTCTTCAACAGGTCTGATTCCATTTTTCTCTCCCTCGGTGTCTGTCCTGGCAGTAATCACGCAGCAGCCGATCAGATGTGCAATAGGGTACGCCCGCTTCGGTGCCGGTGCCACCGGCCTATAGCCCTGTGGTACTGTAACCAGCCCTCAGTTACACTAGCAATTTAAAGCCTTGAAAAACCATAAAGTCTATTACGTTCATTCTAACCCCATTTATCCAATGATCTAAGGAGAGCAGCAATGCGTGATTACAGTAATATGCCTATCCTCATCTGGGAGGATGAAGTCAGCGCTATAAAGGCCTCAGCCCAGGTTCATCACGCAGAACCTCTGATACTACAAATGCCGGAAGATTTTGTGATGGATATTGATGCAACAGCCTGTGGCTGCCATGTTGGGAAAAAAACTGGAAGCCATGTCGATTGTCATGCTGAAATTTTACTCACAACACTGGCTAACGAAAATAATATGCCGGAACTGGTTAAACTGGCTGAAGTTGCTCATGAAGCTGGCCAGGTTGCGGACTTGGAGACGGATACTCGACGCATAATCATTCACGACTAACCCTCCATACTCCAGGCGAAGCTGCGTAGAGGCTAAGTGGGTTTTGCCACAGACGCGGTATAACTGTAAATAATCTAACCTGCGCTCTGCCATTTTCACGATTTGTTTACTTTGTTGTGAAAGAAGCTCCATCGCCGTGATGAGGGAATCGACGTCGATTCCCTCATCACGGCTGGCACCGGCTCCTATTGCATACTGAATATGAGTCGAGATGCAGCATGTACACTGTGAGGCCACCACATACTCTATGTTTATCAGTTCGTTTTTGCATATCGTCAATACCTTGCCGTCCTCCGTCTTATTCATG
>JANTGN010000006.1 GCA_024762895.1 Thiotrichales bacterium | reverse complement strand
CCCTACCCCGGCCAGGCCCATCAGGCACTGGGGATTAATTTTCATACCGGTTCCCACGAAGGCCCTGAGCGATCAGAGGACGTTCCCCGGCCAGCCCAAGCGCCTGAATCATGAACTGCCGCTTGAGCAGGGGTATGCGGTCCACCATGTTCAGCCCCAGACCACGCAACTGCCCCAGCCAGGGTACCCTGCTGCCGAACAGGCGCTTGAAGCCCTCCATACCATACATCATGGCCGTATTATCACCCCGGCGCATACGTTCATAACGGCGCAGGGCAAGAAAACGACCAGGATCGCGTTCACCTTTCAATACCTCTGCCAGAGTCGCTGCATCCAGTAAGCCCAGATTCACACCCTGGCCTGCCAGGGGATGGATGGTATGGGCGGCATCTCCCACCAGGGCCAGCCTGGGTTTGACATAGGCACCGGCCTGAGTGCCCCTCAGGGGAAAGGCAGCCCGCTCACTCGTCCAGATTACCTCACCCAGGCGTAACTGAAATGCCTGGGTGAGGGCGGCACGAAAGGCCTCATCATCCAGGGCCATGATCTCATCCGCAACCGCGGTATCGGCTGACCAGACGATGGAGGAATAATGCCTGTCAGGCAGAGGAAGAAAGGCCAGAGGCCCGGTAGAAAGAAAACGCTGCCAGGCCGTGTATTCGTGTCCCTGCTCGGTCTGCACCACACAGACAACCGCCTTCTGGTCATAGTCTCGTATGACGGAATGGGCGATGCCTGCCTGTTCACGTACCCAGGAACGAGCTCCATCGGCAGCCACCAGCAGACGAGCCGAAAACTGCCGGCCAGATTCCAGTTCCAGCTGAACTTGGTCTTCCTCATACTCGATGTCCTTAACCCTTTCCGGACAAAGCAGTTCAACCTCATCGAGTGTTTCCAGTTTTTCCAGGAGTGCCGTCTGTATGACCCTGTTTTCAATGATATGCCCGAGATCAGGCTCACCGATATCGGCTGCATCAAATCGAATTTCAGACTGGCTATCATTTTCCCAGACCGTCATTCGGTCATAGGCCTGAGCCCTTTTGGCCTGAATCAGAGGCCAGACACCCAGGCCCTCAAAGATATGTTGTGACGCACGGCTGATGGCGGACACACGCAGATCAAAAGGATCATCAGGTTTGAAGGCCTGGGGTGGCCGCGCCTCGATCAGGGCAACCCTGCGATGTTGTCGCGCCAGATCACAGGCCAGGGTGGCACCCACCATACCTCCCCCCACGATAATGACATCGAAAGACTTCATTGCACGTTCCGCTTTGGATAGGCCTGTAATGGCAGGCCTCTTGCCAGACGAGGCATGTGTCCCGTACGCCCCATATTCTGTCTCGCCAGTAAGCGCTTCAGAGGGGTAATGACATCCACGGCCATCAGGCCTCCGGAGCGAGCGTGAGCCAGGGGAGGCCAGGGGTTGGTAAACAGGCGTACGAGGATATCGGTATATTCAGAGACTCGATCAAGATCCCCTTTGCGCCAGTTAGTGTACTGCCCCAGGAGTTCGAGACTCCCTGGATCAACGCCCTGTTGGTCCGCATCAAATAGCAGGTCCGCCAGGACCGCAACATCTCTTAATCCCAGGTTAAACCCCTGTCCTGCGACGGGGTGCAGAGTATGCGAGGCGTTTCCGATTAATACCACCCGTGATCGAATATCTTCTTTGGCCCGTAGCAGGCCAAGCGGGTAACTGGCGCGCTGACCCACTCGCGTAAACCGCCCCAGGCGATAACCAAAACGCTCCTGCAAGGCATTGAGAAATACCTCATCATCCATGGCCTCGGTCCTGGCCAGTTCTTCCTGGTTATGGGTCCAGACCAGTGAACATCGACCATGACTCATCGGCAACAGGGCGAGGGGGCCGCTATCGGTAAATCGCTCATAGGCCACAAACTCATGGGGCCGCTCTGTACTCACATTGGCAATCAGGGCTGACTGCCCATAATCCTTACGTTGCACCTCGATACCCAGCTTGTCACGTATGGCCGACATCGTGCCATCGGCGGCTACGATCAAACGGGCTCTGACCGTTTTGAGGGTACCTGCACAGTTGAGCTCCACCGTACCCGCATCCCTGGTGATAGAGATATCTTCCAGTTTTGCCGGGGAGATGAGCTCCAGATTGGCCACCTGGCTGAATCGCTCATTCAGTACCCGCCCTATGATACGGCTCTCCACCACATAGCCCAGAGCCTCAACCCCCTCTTCCTTACAGTCCAGTCGTGTGACGCCGAGGTGCCCTCGGTCCGAGACATGGATCTCCTGGATCGGTGTCAGTTCATCGGCCATGCCCTGCCACAGCCCGATCCCTTCAAAGATTCGGCGAGAACCATAGGCGAGCGCAATGGAACGATCATCGTATGCCGGCTCCGAACCGGAACCATAGGGATGGGCCTCAACCAGGCCAACACTGAATCCGGTCTCGCCCAGCGCAACCGCGAGGCTGCCACCTACCATACCCCCGCCCACTATCAGAATGTCGTAATCGGCTTGCATCAGGCGCGTTTCCTGACCTGCTTCTTCTTCACTGCTTTCTTCTTCCCTGCCCTGGTCACTTTTTTCCTGGCTGCCTTCTTTTTCACCGCGCGAACCAATGACGCATCCTGTCCCGCCATCAGGGCCTCTATCTCATCCACTTCCTTCACCAGGTCAGCGGTCAGCACCTCACAGCCTGTTTGTGTGACCAGCACATCGTCCTCTATACGTACACCAATATCCCACCACTTACGCGACACCCCCCTGGAACCAGCGGGGATATAGAGTCCAGGCTCCACGGTCAGCACCATGCCCGGCTCCAGCAGCCGCCACTGATCATCGATCTTGTAGTCTCCGACATCATGTACATCCAGTCCCAGCCAGTGGCCGGTACGATGCATATAAAACTTGCGATACTCTTCCTTCTTGACCAGGTCAGCCGGTCGGCCCTTGAGCAGGCCAAGCTCAACCATTCCGCGGGTCAGGGTACGTACCGCAGCAATATGGGGATCATTCCAGTGATTGCCGGGCCTGACCTTGGAGATGGCGGCCTTCTGTGCCTTCAATACCAACTCATAGATGGCCTTTTGTGCCGGACTATAACGGCCGTTGACCGGGAAGGTGCGGGTGATGTCGCTGGCATAACCCTGACTCTCGGCCCCGGCATCGATGAGCAGTAAATCGCCATCGTTTAATGGCTCCGTATTCTCGGTGTAATGGAGGATACAGGCATTCTCTCCACCCCCCACGATTGAGGGATAGGCCGGCTCCATATTATGACGACGAAATTCGTACAGATATTCGGCCTCGATCTCATACTCGTATTTTCCGGGCCTGCATTTTTCCATGGCCCGTCTGTGGGCCTGCATGGCAACCCTGGCGGCCTCCCGCATCATCTTGATCTCTGCGCGCGACTTGAATAGCCGCATCTCATGGACCAGGTATTCCAGGGTAATAAACTCATGGGGAGGATGGCTGCCGGAACGCGCATGGGAACGAATCTGGTTGACCCAGCCCATCAGATGGTTATCAAACTCCAGGTCACGCCCCATGGTGTAGTAAACACGTTCCCGGTCCTCGAGTAAGCCTGGCAGGATGTCGTCGATATCGCCAATCGGAAAGGCATCATCCGCACCATAAAGCTCCATGGCCCCCTCAAGCCCGGCCCTGCGCCCATGCCAGGTCTCCATGACCGGGTCGCGTTCCCTGCAGAACAGGATGTACTGACAGTTCCTGCGGCCAGGCACCAGGACCATCACGGCCTCTGGTTCCGAGAAACCGGTCAGATAAAGAAAATCACTATCCTGCCTGAACGGATATTCCACATCTCGGTTACGGGGACTCGGCATGGCCGCAGGCATGATGGCGATGGAATCGGTGCCCATTATGCGCATCAGCTGGCGGCGGCGGCGGGCAAATTCTGAGGCTGGTATATTCATAATCTGATGAGCAAAGTTTACTGTAATACCGGGGGCGCCTTGAAGGGCTGCACCTCTTCATTAATCAGGAGTACGCCTACCCGCACATACTCGACCAGTTCCATATAAGCAGCCTCATCCTCTTCCGATTCATCAGACTGTTCACTGATACGTGAGATTTCAACAAAATCTCTGAGCAGCTCTGCACTATCGCCCTTGAGCGACTCGGGTTTGACCCCACCCCTGCCGAGGCCATAAACAAACCCCTGGCACCAGTCAGCCAGCGCCATCAGACGTTCGGATAAAGCGGCCTCTTCATCCGGCAATAACAACTCGAAACCCATTTCCGGATCATATAATTCAGCCTTGACGGCATCATAGAGTTCCTTCCACTCACGGACAGATTCCTTGAGTAATACATCCCGGGGATCCTGCTCGTCCTCCAGCAACTCGATGACAAAGTCTTCAAATGAGGCCCCCATGGTGGCCGACAACATACCCGTCAAGACACCATGCACCTCAGCCGCCATCAGGGGAGAGTCCGCTCGTTTAAGACTCAACTCGAGGGTGTTAATATTGATCATTCGCAACCTGTACTTTTGTATGTAGATCAATCATAACCCATTCACACCGATTTCGGCCTGTTCAGACCAGACCGGTTGACCATCGTGCAATCCACGCCTAGACTCTGAAACTATGGAACAAGAAAGCATCAATGACATTGCCGAACAGGAACTGAAAAAGCTCGAATTCCGTATTAGCGAGCTCATCCATACCTGCGAACGCCTGAAAGAAGAAAATCGCCTGCTGCGTGAGCGTCAGGGCAACCTCAATGATGAGCGTCTCGACCTGATGAAAAAGAATGATATGGCGCGCGCCAAGGTTGAAGCCATCGTGACCCGGCTGCGAGCCCTGGAGCAGACGGCATGAGCACAGATTCCAGGACCACTGCCGTCGATGTCCACATACTGGATAAGGATTACCGCGTCGCCTGCCCTGATGAAGAGCATAGCGCCCTGATTGCCTCTGCCAACCTGCTCAGCAACCGCATGCAGGAGATCCGTGATGGCGGCAAGGTCATCGGCTCCGACCGCATCGCTGTGATGGCGGCCCTGAACCTGACCCACGAGTTGTTGCAGCAACGTAACTCCCGTGAGGACCTGTCTCTCTCCATTACATCGAGAATACGGTCTTTACAGGAAAAGATTGAACGTGCCCTTGAGGAAGGGCAGCAGATGGAATTGTAGTACTATTAGTTTTGGGCACCTCTGTGGTGTTTGTGAGCTACCGGGTATAACCCTTGAGCCTAATTTTAATACCCCGGGAGCGGGCTAGTTTTGACTGTGTGCATGACCGCTACGGCGGGAAGCCTTATGACAATACCGATGCTCCCACTTGAACCTTTGGTTCAAGGTAAAACGTTAGCCACGGCATCATGGAGTGTGTCCTCCCTCCATTCATGACCGATCGAGACCAACAAAGACGTCGCCTGCGCACTCAGCGCAAACACCTCACCGGCGATGAGATCCTGGCAGCCAGCCGCTCGATAGCCGACCATCTCATTCGAACCAGTATTTTTTCCAGTAGCAAGCGGATTGCCTGCTACATGCCTGTGGGTGGAGAAGTAGACACCCTGCCTGTTATGGAGGTGGCCTGGGGTCGAGGGAAACAGATCTACCTGCCCATACTCTCACCACTGGGAGACAACAAACTCTGGTTTGCGGAGTTCGAGCCCTGTGACCCCATGGTCTTTAATCGATTTGGGATACCCGAACCGACCTTCTCCAAGAGAAAGCTGATTCATCCGGTGCAACTCGACCTTGTCCTGGCACCACTGGTAGGTTTTGATTCAAACGGACACCGACTAGGTATGGGCGGAGGTTTTTATGATCGAACCTTTTCCTTTTTAAACTATAGAAAATCCTTTCTTAAACCCTGGTTTATTGGTCTGGCCTACCATTTTCAACATCTGCCGACGCTGGAGTCCCATTTCTGGGATGTAGACCTGAGAGGAGTGGTTACGGAAGAACGCTTTCAGATGTTCCCCAGATAACCAGATCGGTGCTTATCGCTTCAACAACCCCCTGTGTAACTGATACTATTACCAGCCCCAAGATTCCCTAAAGGCCCCTGTTAATGAACTACTGGCTCATGAAATCCGAACCCGATGTATTTGGTATCGACCACCTCAAAGAGGTCAAGGTGGAACCCTGGGATGGCGTGCGCAATTACCAGGCACGCAACATGATGCGTGATGACATGAAAAAGGGTGACCTGGTTTTTTTCTACCATTCCAATACGGATGTTCCCGGTATCGTGGGAATCATGCAGGTCGTCAAAGAAGGCTACCCGGACCATACTGCCTTTGATCCTGAGGAGAAGTACTACGACCCCAAGAGTGACCCGGAGAACCCGCGTTGGTTTATGGTCGATGTAAAATTCAAACGCAAATTAAAACGCACGATATCACTCTCGGAACTCAAGGAATTACCCGAACTGGAAGATATGCCCCTGGTGCGGAAAGGTAATCGGCTTTCGATCATGCCGGTCACCAAGGAACAATGGGATTTCATCCTTGGTCTGGAGTGAGCGGGCCGGGACTCAATCAAGAAACAGACGATAGACCGGGTTATCCGTCTCTTCCCAGTACGGATAACCCACATCATTCAGGAACTCCATAAATTTGCTGTTGTCTTCCCTGGGTACCTGCATACCCACCAGTACACGCCCATAATCTGCACCATGATTGCGATAATGGAACAGGGAGATGTTCCACCGCCGGCCGATCTTGCTCAGGAACTGTAACAGGGCCCCTGGTCTTTCCGGAAACTGAAAGCGATACAGACGCTCATTGGTCACGTTGACCGCATGACCACCGACCATATAACGCAGATGAATCTTGGCCACCTCATTATCGGTGAAATCGACCAGGGAATAACCCTTCTCACGCAGGTCTTCAAAAATCAGCTCTCGGTCTGGATGACCTTCCTCTAATTTGATCCCCACGAATATCTGGGCATCCTGATCATCGGCATATCGGTAATTGAACTCGGTAATTCCTCGTTTACCAATGGCCCGGCAAAAATGCAGAAAGCTACCGGGCTTTTCAGGAATCGTCGCCACGAAAAGGGCCTCACGTTGTTCACCGATCTCGGCACGCTCGGAGACATGGCGCAGTCGATCAAAATTCATGTTCGCGCCACTATTAATAGCAATCAGATTCTTGCCATGGATCTCATGGTTTGCGACATACTTTTTCATGCCGGCCACCGCAAGGGCACCCGCCGGCTCAGCAATGCTCCGGGTTTCATCGTAGATGTCCTTGATCGCCGCACAGATCTCATCCGTGCTCACGGTCACCACCTCGTCCACCAGATCTTTTACAACCTTAAAGGGCTCCTTACCCACCTGGCGGACGGCCACACCATCGGCAAACAGGCCCACTTCCTTCAGGATGATACGCCTGCCTTTCTCCACGGCCTGGTGCAGGCAGGGGGCATCCTCCGGCTCCACACCGATAATGCGAGTATCCGGGCGTAACTGTTTCAAAAAGACACCGATACCGGCAATCAGCCCACCGCCTCCGACCGGAATAAAGACCGCCTCGATCTCATCGGGATGCTGACGTAGCAACTCCATCCCTATGGTGCCCTGTCCCGCAATTACATCCGGATCGTCATAGGGATGCACGAAGGTCATGCCCTTTGCCACCCCAAGTTCCTGTGCGTGTTCGTAGGCCTCGTCATAGGTATCACCATGCAGGACCGTTCGACCACCCAGCTTGCGCACTGCCTCAATCTTGATTCCGGGTGTGGTCTTGGGCATCACGATCGTGGCCTTGACCCCTAGCCTGGATCCGGCCAGGGCCACACCCTGGGCATGGTTGCCGGCTGAGGCAGCGATGACGCCCTTTTCACGCTCAGCTTCACTCAGCTGATAAATCTTGTTATAGGCACCGCGCAGCTTGAAAGAGAAGACCGGCTGCAGATCTTCGCGCTTGAGTAGAACGCGATTATCCAGCCTGGCACTCAGTCCCCTGGCCTCATCCAGAGGCGACTCGATAGCGACGTCGTAGACCCGAGCATTTAATATGCGTTCACAATAAGACGGTTTCATGCCGAACAACCTTGACCACGGAATGCCATAGCTTATCGCGAAAACGCTCCGCATGGCATAGTTCACCCCGTTTCCGGTATGATGCAGCTCATGAATGAGCATTGGAGATATCCATGAACCAGGACGAGATGAAAAAAGCCGCGGCAGAAGCGGCCATTGAATATGTAGAAAACGGGATGATCGTTGGCATTGGAACCGGGTCCACCGCCAACCACTTTATCGACCTGCTGGCTGATATCAAGGGCAAGATCGATGGCACCGTGGCCAGTTCCGAGGCCAGTGCCGAACGCCTGCGTGGCCATGGCATACCCGTCATGGAACTCAATGACGTTGGCACCCTGTCGCTCTATGTCGATGGTGCGGATGAGTCGAACAAATACCTGCACCTGATCAAGGGCGGCGGCGGCGCGCTGACCCGTGAAAAGATCGTTGCCGGCGCGAGTGAAAAATTTGTCTGTATAGCCGATGATAGCAAACTGGTCGATGTACTGGGCGCCTTCCCCCTGCCCATCGAGGTCATCCCTATGGCCCGGAGCCTGGTCGCACGTAAGATGGTTGCCATGGGTGGCAGCCCGGTCCTGCGTGAGGGCTTCGTGACCGACAACGGCAATATCATTCTCGATGTACACAACCTGCAGATCATGGAGCCGGTCCACATGGAAACCGAGATCAACCAGATCCCCGGCGTCGTCACCGTGGGTATCTTCGCCGAGCGCCCTGCAGACATCCTGATCCTGGGCAGCGAGGCGGGTGTGAAAACCTTAACCTAGCGTTAAAAAAACACCGCACATGATTGCAAAGGCCCAGCCAAAAGCTGGGCTTTTTTTTCGACCTGAAAAGCCTCAGCGTCACTCTCAGGAATCACCCCAAACAACCTATAAGGCACTATTTTTATTAACAAAAATGAATCTCAAACATCGATAGTCAAAAGCTATGATCTAGATCAACACAATCGATTGGTACTTTGTGCCTAATAGTCTAAAGTTACACCCGTGTCTTACCAGACACCCTTAAACTCACAAAAATTTTTGGAGGTAACCCCATGGACCTGAAAGGTAGTCAAACTGAACAGAATCTGAAGGATGCGTTTGCTGGTGAATCGCAGGCCAACCGCCGCTACCTGTATTTCGCAAGCAAGGCTGATGTTGAAGGTTACAACGACGTGGCTGCACTGTTCCGCTCAACTGCGGAAGGTGAAACCGGCCATGCACACGGTCACCTTGAATACCTCGAGCAGTGTGGCGATCCAGCTACCGGCATGCCCTTTGGCGAAACCGCTGACAACCTGAAGACTGCCGTTGCTGGTGAGACTCATGAATATACCGACATGTACCCCGGTATGGCCAAGACTGCTCGTGACGAAGGTTTTGATGAGATTGCTGACTGGTTTGAGACCCTGGCCAAGGCCGAGCGCTCTCATGCCAACCGTTACCAGAAAGCCCTGGACGAAATGGACTAAGCAGCTTTAGAAAGACCTGTTAAGGCGGCCAGATGGCCGCCTTACATTACTCAAGAAATAACAAAGAGGTACCCCATGGCACAACGTGAAGGCAACCTGGCTCCCCCTACCCGGCATGCAATCGACTGGAAAAATCCCGATTACTACGATGAAGGCAAGTTGTTCTCAGAACTGGAACGGGTATTCGATCTCTGCCATGGTTGTAGACGCTGTGTCAGCCTGTGTGACAGCTTCCCCACCCTCTTTGATCTCGTAGATGAATCCGAGACTATGGAAGTGGACGGCGTTGCGAAGGGCGATTACTGGAAGGTCGTTGACCAATGCTATCTCTGTGACCTGTGTTACATGACCAAGTGTCCCTATGTGCCTCCGCATGAATGGAATATTGATTTCCCCCACCTGATGCTTCAGGCCAAGGCCGTTAAATATAAAAACGGCATGACCAGGACCCGCGACAAGATTCTATCGAGCACCGACGCAGTAGGTAAACTTGCAGGCATACCGGTAGTCGTAGACATCGTCAATGCCTCCAACAAATCGGCACCGATCCGCAAGGTGTTAGACAAGGTACTTGGCGTACACCCTGATGCCATCCTGCCCGAATACCATACAAAGACGGCACGGAAAGAACTGTCCGATTACATCAACAAGGCTGCCGATGGCGAGGCTGCCGGAGACACCAACGGCAAGGTAGCCATCTTTGTCACCTGCTACGGCAATTATAATGAGCCGGGCATTACCGAAGACATGGTCAGGGTCTTCGAGCATAACAATATACCCGTGACCTTTGCCGAGAAGGAGCAGTGCTGCGGCATGCCCAAGTTGGAACTCGGCGACCTGGATGCCGTAGAGGCAGCGAAGAACGCCAATGTGCCCATGCTGGCCAAACTGGTCGATGACGGTTGGGACATCGTTGCCCCCGTTCCGTCCTGCGCCCTGATGTTCCGTCAGGAACTGCCCTTGATGTTCCCGGATGATGCCGAGGTGAAGAAGGTGGCTAACGCCATGTTTGACCCCTTTGAATACCTGATGATCCGTCACAAGGAAGGCAAGCTCAATACCGACTTTAACCAGAGCCTGGGCAAGGTGGCCTACCATGCCGCCTGCCATCAGCGCGTTCAGAACTTTGGCTCAAAGACCCGCGACATGCTGAACCTGGTACCCGATACCGAGGTCACGGCCATCGAACGCTGCTCGGGCCATGATGGCACCTATGCCGTCAAAAGCGAGTTCCATGAAAAATCAATGAAGATTGCTCGCCCCGTGGTTAACCGCGTCAAGCAGGCCGAGGCCGATCACTACGGAAGTGATTGCGCCATGGCCGGCCATCAGATTGAAAATGGTCTGCGTGATGGCAGTAAACCCGAACACCCGATTAGCCTGATCCGTAAGGCCTACGGAATCTAGACAGCAAGACAGGAGAAGACATGATGAGCAAACTGACCCGTGAGGATCTGTACAGCCTGGAAGAATACGCGAATATCCGTCCAGAGTTTCGTGCCAAGGTCATGGCCCACAAGAAACACCGCAGAGTACCCATTGGCCCGAATGCCGCCCTGTATTTTGAAGATGCCCTGACCATGCAGTACCAGGTCCAGGAAATGTTACGCATCGAACGCATCTTTGAGGCCGAGGGTATCAATGAGGAACTCGAGGTCTACAATCCTCTGATTCCAGACGGCATGAACTGGAAGGCCACCTTCATGATCGAGTTTGGTGATGCCGAGGAGCGCAAGACCGCCCTTGCCAAGATGATTGGTATCGATAAAAAACTCTGGGTACAGGTGGAGGGTTACGACAAGGTACATCCGATCGCCAATGAAGACCTGGACCGTGAGACCGAAGACAAGACCTCTTCCGTCCACTTTATGCGTTTTGAGCTGACTGCCGACATGGTCAAGGCCGTGTTAAACGGTGCCTCAATCTCTGCCGGCACCGACCACGAAGCCTATCAGCATAGCACCGTACTGGATCAGGCCACCCGTGACTCACTGGCTAACGATCTACAGACGATTCAATAGATCGCAGGCCCATCGGAGTTAAAGTAAAAAAGCCCCTCTATGGAGGGGCTTTTTTATGCCCGACCTCATCCCGCTCAAACAACAGCTATTGTGGCCGTGTTCTTGATTAAACCCTGAAAAGCAGCTTTATTCTGTAGGTTGTCATCAAGGAGAAGAATAATGTCTGAACACGAATCCCCCACAGAACATCAGGTAAGGCCCAGCAATCAGGCCCGTCGCGATCTATTACTGGGTATCGGGGCCGCCACCGCCGTTGCCTATGCCGGATCCGCTGCGGCCGCCATGCCGGGGCATGACCATAGCAAGCATACTCCCAGAAACCCGGGGCTTCTGGATGCCACGAATGCCTGCCTGGACAAGGGGCAACGCTGCATCGCACATTGCCTGACCAGTTTCAGAGAAGGCGACCTGGAGATGGCGGACTGCGCCAGTAGGGTGCATGAAATGCAGGCCATCTGTGGCGCCTTTTCGTACCTGCTGGCGGCCAACTCCGAGTACGTCAAAGACTACCACGCCATCTGTAAGACGGCCTGTAAGGACTGTGCCAAGGAATGCAGGAAGCATGATCAGCATCACGAATGCCGGGAATGCGCGGAGGCCTGTGAACAGACCGTCAAGGCCATAGAGAAGGCGTTCTCATAATTCGTAATGGAGCAGGCCTCTACTCAATCCCTGTAGTGGCCTGCATCGTTTACTCAAGCAGGCGTTCCTCAAAGGCCACGGCATCCAGGGGCCGACTATAAAAGTAGCCCTGCACCTGATCACAACCCTGCGCCCTGAGGAAGTCGGCCTGCGCCTGATTTTCCACCCCTTCGGCAACTACCGTCAGTTGCAAACTACTGGCCAGGGCAAGTATGGCCTGAGTGATTGCCACATCATTCTTATCTTCAGGAATATCCTTAATGAAGGAACGGTCGATCTTGAGCTTGCCAACTGGCAGGCTTTTAAGATATCCGAGCGAAGACTGCCCGGTGCCAAAATCATCAATAGCGAGACGTACCCCCATATTACGTAACCCCTCAAGGGTCTCCATATCTTTTTTTACCTGCCGCATGATGTACGTCTCAAGGATCTCCAGCTCAAGGCAACCAGGTAGCAGACCGGTCTCATCCAGCACCTCCTGCACCATGGAAATAAGATCACCACGCTGAAGCTGGAGACCCGACAGGTTAACAGAGATCTGGGGGAATGGCTTATTATCCTTCTGCCAGTTTGCGGCCTGGTGGCAGGCCGTCTTAAGAACCCACTTTCCCAGGCCAAGAATCAATCCTGATTCCTCGGCGACAGGAATAAACCGATCTGGGGCGATCATCCCTTTTTCAGGATGCCGCCAGCGTACCAGGGCCTCTGCCCCGAGCAGCGCTCCCGTGTTAAGGTCATATTGAGGCTGGTAATGTAGCAGGAATTCATCACGTTCCAGACCCTGACGTAATTCCTGTTCAATAGTCATACGTTCCAGGGCGTACTCTGAAAATTCTTCCGAGAAAAACTGAATATTATTCCTTCCCAGGGACTTGGCTCGATACATAGCGGTATCAGCCTGCTTGATCAGCGTATCCACATCATCCGCATCTTTAGGGTAGATGCTGATCCCAATACTGGCGCTTAAGACCAGTTCATGGCCATCAATTTTTAATGGTGATTTAAAGGCCTCTACCAACTTTTCGGCCACTCGCTCAACATCCATGATAGCGGCGGCCTGTTCAATGGTGACGACAAATTCATCACCGCCCAGGCGAGCCACCGTATCCTCATCCCGGACTGAGCCCTTAAGCAGTTTAGCTACTTGTTTCAGCACCTGGTCACCCGCAGGGTGCCCCAGGCTATCGTTTATATGTTTAAACTGGTCCAGGTCAAGAAAGACGATGGCCATTAACGTCCCATCCCGACGTGCCCGCTCGAGGGTATGCTGGGAAAGCTCATTGAAAAGGCGGCGATTAGGAAGCTCTGTCAGAATATCATAATGGGCAAGACGATAGATGCGATCTGCCGAATCCTTCTGTTCTGAAATATCGCTAAATGCTCCTATAAAATTACGGATAACACCTGACGCGTCAAGAATACTGGTAATACTCTGCCAGACAGGAAATATTCCACCATCCTTATGCCGATCCCAGATCTCACCTTCCCAGGATCCCTCTGTCAACAATGACTCCCAAAGCTCTTTGTAAAATAAAGTGTCATGCTGCTCCGATTTAAGAATACTCGACTTCTTGCCTATAACCTCATCGGGTAAATACCCGGTAATTTGAGTAAACGCCGGGTTGACCTGCTCAATTACCCCTGCTGCATCCGTAATCATGATGGCATTCAAACTACTCTCAAATACCTTGGAAGATAGCTGCAACCGAGACTCGGCATCCATTCTCTGCTGTATCTCAGACCTCAGTTCCTGGTTAATCCTTTTCGCTTCAGCAGTTATCCGGTCCAGTTCACTCAGGCTATGTTGAAGCAACTCCAAAGAAGCACCAACATATCGCATCTCTTCATTATGACTAAAACCTGACATCGTGATGGTACGGTTACCACTGGCCAGTTGGTGAATGCCATTGGCTATAGAGCGAAAATCCTTTGCCAACCATCGGGATATACCCAACCCTATCATCAGCATCAGCATGGTTGCCGCAATACCAGCACCACCAAACCACCACAGGCGTTCTTCAGCCACCCTGTAACTTTTATTTAACTCTTTCTGAACATGCAATCGCCGGGCTGAGAGCAGTTTCTGAAAGTCCCGAATAGTGGTACTGAAATACCCATCGGCACGTGACATCTGTTGCTGGGCAAGTTTCCAGTCTACGGTAGACATCTCAATCGCGGTGATGGCTGCATTGCGATAGCCCTCAATGGTTGTGAACAAGTTACGAAACAATTTGGGGTCAGGGCTTTCCGTGATTAACACAGGCTCCAGCTTAGTCAGTTGTTTTTGAAGGACATACAGCTCATCCAGCAGGGGTTTACCATGCTCATAAACCCATTCTTCGTCACGCTTGTCGCTGACCATGACCAGCAACTCACGTATACCCATGTGCGTTTGAGATAACTGAATCAGGATTGAATCCAGTTGATTAACGACGGCGATGTCATTCTTTGTGAGGTCCTCAAATACAGCCTGCTGCTGATTAAGAAAATAGGCCGTATAAAATAACAGCGCAGATAGCAGGACCACTCCCAAGATAGGATTGATCAGTACCTGGAACTTAGTGGGTAGTTGGCGAATCTGATACATGGCAAGCTAGGGCATCTTTATCTCAAACCTGCCGAGTTCGAGCCATTGCTCAATAGTCATCATTCCATAGTAGGCAATTCGCCCCCCTCCAAGGGGGCGAAAGATAACACTGACTCCTTCAGGCGCAGGCCATATACCGATCGCCTCCTTGAGGTTTGATGTATGAGAAATCAAGAAATTATTGGTTCCTGGTGCAGGTTTTGTAAGCAACAAAGTCCGCAGCTTCATGGCCTTCTCTTCCGTTTCCTCAGGTCCCGCAGCAATGGAAAAATACAGTACCGGATTAATCTTGAAATTCCCAAAGGCAAGCTGGGCGGTCTCTCGACAGCGGCAATAAGGGCTGCTTTCCACCTTTCCAATCGGAACACCAAGACTACGAATAACATCTCCGAACTGCCTGGCCTGCTGCCTCCCCTGGGCAGAAAGATTTCTCTGAGTCGCGCAATCCTGAATATTTCTCAGATCCTGATCGATTTCAGTATGCTCTGTAGCCGCATGTCTCATATAAATTACAAACCCACCTGCCCGCAGGGCCTGCAATAATTCATCGCTTGTTTGCTCTGGCACTTCCTCGAGCGTGATCTCTGCACAGGCCAGTGGTGCAACCAGACCTAAATAGATAAGGAACAAGATTTTAAAAAGGATACACAACCCGGAATATCGCACTCTCATGAACAAGCCCCTGAAAAACCCTACTTATTATACATATATTTTTTCAACATAGCCTTCAAACAGCTACTGCGGGCACCAAAATGAAATTATCCCTTTCCACTTATGATTCACCTTGCTCGCAACAGACATATCTAGTAACAAGCCCGAGCCATAACAACGAACAAAACATGACCAGCCATTCAAGCAGGGACGGTAGAAATAGATCTGGACGCCCTGCCCCCCGCATGCGAATCAGATAATCCTCAACCTGAAAACCGGGTTCCAGTATGGCGGGCAGATAAATAAAGGCCCAGAAACTGGCCATGGAAAGTAAGCTAACTATTGCGGTCCATTTTGGAAATTCACTACGCCGATCCAACCCGACATAAAGGCTATAAATCAAGGTGGCCGACATACCTCCATAGAAAAACAGTCGTGCGGCATGGATGTGAAGACCAGAAGTTTCGCCAGCCTTCATGGGCGTGAGCCCGATCAGGATCATGCCGCAAATAGCCGCCATGCCTGTCAGGGAAATCAGATAAACGGGCCAGTGACGCAGCGAGAGACTCAGGCCCAGCATAAAAAGGATCAGAGAAAGCCCACCAACAATCAGACTATTATTGAACACCCATGCGAGCCCGGAGATCTTCACCTCCCCCAACTCCGAAATATTATGATTCAGTGGAGAAAAAGACTCACCATAGGCACCAGTAAACCCAAGGGCACTAATTAGGATACCCAGCCCAATGATGGACACGCCGACGAGGCCTGTCAGACAGGTCAGTTTTCTGAATAGCATATTTCTGCCAGCCAGCATCAGCCAAATCATTTATTAAGTACCAGTACCCGTGAATGTTCAGGCAACCCCCTGCCAATTAAAAGGAGGTTTGCCTGCAACATGGCTTTTCAATGATAAGATATGGTAAGCATATCTCGGGTCTTGCACATGACGCATTCAAAAATACGTTCGCTGATCAGTACCCTCTTACTGATATTCTCTTCTGGGAATGCCCAGGCCGAGTCACTAAAACCGGGTGACCCGGCACCGGGATTTTCATTACTGGACCAGAATAGCAATCAGCATCGACTGGAGGATTATCGCGGTCAGTGGCTGATACTGTATTTCTATCCCAAGGATGATACCCCTGGCTGCACCACCGAGGCCTGTGAATTCAGAGATGACTACTATGTACTTAAACAAATGGGCGTGACCGTACTCGGCGTGAGCCTTGATGAGGTCGAAAGTCATCAGGAGTTTGCCGAGAAGTACCACCTGCCCTTTCCCCTGCTCTCGGATGCCGATGCCAGGGTCGCGATGGCATATGGTTCACTGACGAAATTCGGCCCCATCAAATTTGCAAAACGGCATACCTATATAATCGATACCGAAGGGCGAATTGCCCATATCTATCGGAACGTCAAACCCAGGCAGCACAGCGACCAGGTCATTAATGACCTCAGGGCAATGATGGAATAACTTACGTCTCGAAGCGCTTCAGGTCTTAAGCTCGACACCAAGCCAGTGGGTCCAGTCCCTGAACATCTGTGCCTCACCCGCCCCTAATGCTGTACGAGGTATCAGGGCGTTGACGAAGACAGATTCGCCTTCCAGGGTTGAGGAAAATCCACCCGCCTCCAGAAAAATCAGGTTACCAGCAGCGTAGTCCCAGATATTCTGCTTACCATGCAGATAGACCTGGCAACGCCCACAGGCCAGCCAACACCAGTCCAACGCTACGGAACCAAAACTACGTTGCGAGGCATAGGGCGCCTCCGTTGCCAGCCTGGCAGCCAGGGCCCTGGGCAGGCGTTTTAAGTCAATTAGTGACGTACACTGCGCCAGGCTGACTCCGGATTCTGGTACGCTTAGTGGCCGTCCATTAAGGGTGGCCCCCCTCCCATTTTCAGCCGCGAAGCATTCATCACGAATGGGATCATAAACAATTCCCAGGCTTACCCCACCTTCTTCCAGCAGGGCCAGAGACACGGAGAAATAAGGAATCCCGCCGGCAAAGTTTCTTGTTCCATCCAGTGGGTCCAGACACCAGAGCGGCTGCCCAGACTCCAGCAACGCTGTCTGCTCCGCTTCCGACATCTCCTCGCCAAGAAATCCGATTTCAGGCCAGGACTCTGCCAGTTGTGACGCCAGGCGCTTCTGAATGGCCAGATCGGCCTCGGTGATCAGACTCCCATCGGCCTTGTAATCATGACCCACGTGGGTAAATCGCGGAAAAAGTTCTTCCTGTGCCGCTGTTCTCACCATTTCCTGCAGCCGTTCTAATTGGGTTGTCATGCTTTACCAGGCCCTTTTTGCCACTAATTAAATGTGAAGCAGGGATTATGACACAGCCCAGCCTCTGGGTTCCTTCATCAGAAGACCATGGCCGAAAAAAATAAAAGAAAGGACCTTACTGAGGAGTAATAAAGAATTTAACGATACTGGCGGACATCTCTCCATCCGCCATGATGGCGACCGACCACTTGGGCAGGGCCTGAGCCAGCCAGATCAGAAAGACGACAAGAATGACCTTCTTGCCAACTGGTAAGTGACTGAACCAATAGTTAAAACCATGATGATGGTGTCCCATCGACTCTTTATGCATGCGCCACCTCCCTTCAGTATTTCAACACTTTGGTCGCACATAGTGATAAAGACTAGACCAGCGTGGAGAAAGCGCAAGTATTGAATATTAGCCTTATGAGCCCCACGCATGAACATCATAAGAAAATGGCCGGCTAAGGATTCATGGCCTGCCAGTTAACATCTTTCTGGATTGCTTCATGGCGCATACGCGTCAGGCTGTAGGCAATATAGTATTTATAAATATTACTGACGTACTGAACCGTTTCTCGTCCAATCTTCCTTGCGGCAACGACCTCAACATTTCCAAACCACACGTTGGGGTCCAGGCCCTTTTTTTTTGCCTCGGCTCTCAAGCGCCTTATTTTTGCCGGGCCTGCATTATATGCAGCAAAGGTAAACAGGTTTTTATTCAAAGCATCAATCGAGGGGTCACTAAAATAGCGGTCACGTATAAATCGAAGATATTTCACCCCTGCATGTACATTATTCTCCAGGGTCTCGATATCCGGTATGCCCACATTTTTATCAGCAGCAGTCGTCGGTAATAACTGCATGATGCCTATGGCACCGGCCTCGCTGCGAAGACTCTGATTAAGCCTGGACTCCTGATAGGCAAGAGCGGCGATCATCAGATAATCAAAGTCGTACTGATCAGAATAGTGCTTGAATATATCTGCCAGTTCCTGGAATTTTTTTAACTCCTTGGGACCCAATGAGTTTCTTGCCCACTTGTTATTCACCAGATAGCGTTTGAACAGGATATTTCCCAGCAACGTACCCTTCCGATGTTTCTTAATAAAATCATTCAGGACCATTTTCAGTTGCGGACTATCCTTGCGTATAGCCCAGGCAATCTTGCCACCTGAATTCAGTATGATATCGGGATGTATTGTGATCTTATCGAATACCTGGACCCAGAAACTGGCTTTATGATCATCAACAACCGTCATGGGAATCAGCCCGGCATTGACCATTTCCAACAAATCGGAATCTTCCATGTATTCACTGACATTGACGATCTTGACGGGTTTTTTACCCTGTTTCTTCAAACGAGTATTAAGCTGTTCAAGATGCTGGTAATAGCTACTGGATGATCTGACGTGAACCTCTTTACCTGACAGGTCCTCGATACCACGTAGCTGAGGGGCGGAAGGCCCTGAAACCAGGATCTCCTTAACATTCTTTAACAGCGGGTTGGTAAAATCTACTAGTTCCTGCCGCTCATTTATGATCGTCAGATTAGCTGCCGCAATATCACCCCGACCTTCCAACAACCAGGGTAGCAACTTATCCCTGGGTACCGGCAGAAAAACCACCCTGACCTTTCTTGCCCCGGTTTTTAGCTTCTTATTGATATTCTTTTCAAACTCGTGAAAGACCTCATAGGTCAGTCCACGCATTTGAGCCTTATCGAAAAAGAACATCATCTTATTATGTACAACGAGTACTCTTATCAGATGGCGTTCTACCATGCCATCGTAATCACCCTTCCATGGCTTATCGATTTGCCACTGCTGAATAAAATCCTCTGACTCCTCAGAATGAACATTAAAGGCCCACATCGAGAGTAGTAGCAGCATCCACAAAACTCCTCGGTGAGTTCGTGGGTTACACTTCCTAAATAGCTTATTCATAGCAAGCCTCTTTAGATGTAATTTTTATGCGCTGCCAATATTGAGAACAAATCAAGACCAAATGGGGCTTGTACCGATATCACATCAAGGGCACAGCATCACAGCAATGCTAGAATATGACAGATACTATCAACACTTACCGGTCAAGAAGATTATAGCAATACCTTTTCTATACCACCCTTACGCGTACTTTCAAAGAACTGCATCTGCCAGTTCTCGCCCAGCAGGTGACGGGCCAGTTCAACGACAATGTAATCCGTCTCCAGTCCCGTATCATCACTATAACGGGCCAGGCCCTGCTGACAGGCCGGACAGGAGGTCAGCATTTTCACATTCCCGCCGCGCGCCTTGTCTTCACCGGTAAAACTATGAATGCCTTTATGCAGTTCTTCCTGTTTACGGAATCGCACCTGGGTTGCGATATCCGGCCTGCTGATGGCAAAGGTACCGGCTTCTCCACAACAACGATCCGATAACTGCACCTCACTGTTCAGCAAGCTACCTGCCACCTTAAGCGGAGCATGCTGCTTCATGGGTGTGTGACAGGGGTCGTGGTAGAGGTACTGCACACCTTCCACGCCATCCAGGGCAACGCCCTGTTCCATCAGGTATTCATGGATATCCAGCAGGCGGCAGCCCGGGAAGATCTTCTGGAATTCATACTTGAGCAACTGATCCATGCAGGTACCGCAGGAAACGATGACCGTCTTGATGTCCATATAGTTGAGGGTATTCGCGACGCGATGAAACAGCACCCGGTTTTCCATGGTGATCTGATGGCCTTTTTCTTCATCCCCGGATGAGGTCTGAGGATAGCCGCAGCAGAGATAACCCGGGGGCAACACCGTACGGGCGCCCACGTGATTCAGCATCGCCAGTGTCGCCAGCCCAATCTCGCTGAACAGACGCTCGGAACCACAGCCCGGGAAATAGAACACGGCATCATTATTATCATTCTGTTTCGCCGGATCACGCAGGATGGGAACGTATTTATCATCCTCCAGCCCCAGGGTGGCGCGGGTGGTCCGCGCCGGCACGCCGGCCGGCATCGGCTTTTTCACGAAATGGACGATCTGTTCACGAATCTCGGGGTTGCCGGTCGTGGATGACGGCCGCTTGCCGCTACCGAGCAAACCAAAGGTGCGTGCCAGACCATAGCCCAGACGCTGCATACGATAGCCCCACTGAATCAGCCCCTTGCGCATCAGCTTGATGGTGGCCGGGTCGCGGACATTCAGGAACGCCATCGAAAGCCGAGTGGCGATACTCCCCTTACGGTGCCCGGTCTGCCTGAGGATATGACGCATACGGATGGTCACATCGCCGAAATCGATGTTCACTGGACAGGGGTTGAGACAGCGATGACAAATGGTGCAGTGATCAGCCACATCATTCATCTCCTCAAAATGCCGTAGGGAGATACCGCGCCGGGTCTGCTCCTCGTAAAGAAAGGCCTCGGTCATCAGGTTGGTAGCCAGGATCTTGTTACGCGGCGAATACAGCAGATTGGCACGCGGTACATGGGTGGTACACACCGGCTTGCACTTGCCGCACCGCAGGCAGTCCTTGATGTCGTTGTTCAGTTCGCCCAGTTCGCTGGCCTCGAGGATCAGGGCCTCCTGTTCCAGCAGCCGTAACGAGGGCGTATAGGCATTGTCCAGCCCTGAACCTGGCATGAGCTTGCCCTTGTTAAAACGTCCTTCAGGATCGACCCGATCCTTATACTCGGCAAAGGCCTGTACCACGCCTTCGTCCAGGTACTGCATCTTGGTGATCCCGATACCATGCTCACCCGAGATGACACCACCCAGATCGGTAGCCAGCGCCATGACCTTGTCGACGATGCGCTCGGCTTCATGCAGCATGACATAGTCATTCGAGTTGACCGGGATGTTGGTATGCACGTTGCCATCACCGGCGTGCATGTGCAGGGCCACAAACAGGCGGCTGGACAGGATATCGGCATGGATCTTATCCAGGCGTTGATGCAAGGCCCTGAAATCCTCACCGCTGAAGATCTCTTTAAGGGGACGTTCCACTTCACGCCGGAACGAGATACGCAGGTCACGCCTGAGCAGCAACTGATAGAGGTGATCTCCCTCACGCAGCCCCTTACGCGCCTGTTCATCAAGCAGGTCATCCTGTGACGTAGCAAGATCATCCTGATGTTCCAGTATGCCCTGCCATCGCTCCTGTACCGCCTGCAGATGATCCAGGGTGGCCTGTCGTTTATGTTCCAATAAGGCCTGCCGCTCCTCATACACCTCAACGCCTGCCTCACGCAACAGGTTCAGGAGATCCGACTGTACGCAGGCCTGAATGGCCTCGATCATCTGCAACTTGTTGCGTATGGACTGGACGATATTGATGCGTTCAATACCCTCACTGTATTCCGCCAGTCGTTCCAGGGGAATGACCACGTCTTCGTTGATCTTGAAGGCGTTGGTATGGGCCGCTATGGCCGCGGTGCGCGCACGATCAACCCAGAACTGACGCCGCGCCTCGGGACTGACGGCCACAAACCCATCCGCATCACGGGCATTCACCAGGGCGATAACATCCGAGGCCGCCTGCGCAACGGCATCCTCATCATCACCGGCGATATCGGCAATCAGGACCATCTTGGGTCGCTCGCCGCGAGCGCCCTTGGGCGTGTAATTCACTGCACGTACGTAGCGTTCGTCCAGATGTTCCAGACCAGAGAGTACCACCCGGTCATTGGCATCCAGGGCGTTCTTGATCTCAACTATGGCGGGCACGGCCTCGTGCAGATCGGAACCATAAAATTCCATGGCCACGGTGCGTATAAACTGCGGCATACGATGCAGGATAAAGACGCCCGAGGTGATCAGGCCATCGCAGCCTTCCTTCTGTACACCGGGCAGTCCGCCCAGGAATTTATCGGTCACATCCTTGCCCAGGCCACGCTTACGGAAGACCTCACCGGCAAAGCTAATAATCTCCGGCTCCCCCTTGAGGGTCTTGCCGTCGGCCTCAAATCGCGTGACACGGAATCGGACCTCGGCCTGGTCATGGATCTTGCCCAGGTTATGCCCCAGACGTTCCACCTCCAGCCAGTCGGCATCGGGCGTGACCATGCGCCAGGAGACCAGGTTGTCCAGCGTCGTCCCCCAGAGCACGGCCTTCTTGCCGCCGGCATTCATGGCGATATTGCCGCCGATGGTCGAGGCATCCTGGGAGGTAGGATCAACGGCGAAGACATAGCCCTGGGTAGCGGCCAGGTCGGAGACCCGGCGCGTCACTACACCCGCCTCGGCCCTCATGGTCGCCACCGGATGATCGACGCCCGGAATCTGGCGCATCTCCAGGGCGTCGAGACGTTC
Organism: Thiotrichales bacterium; assembly: GCA_024762895.1. Classification (GTDB taxonomy): domain Bacteria; phylum Pseudomonadota; class Gammaproteobacteria; order J044; family J044; genus JANTGN01. The sequence goes on along the minus strand of JANTGN010000006.1, from coordinate 5,667 downwards.
CAGTTTTTCGGTATTGATGACGGCGCTGTTCGCGTCCAGGGGCACGGCGCCGCCCGTATAGCCGGTTCCACCACCTCGCGGAATGACGGTCAGGCCTAACTCAATACAGGTCGAGACCAGAGCCGCCATTTCTTCTTCTGTATCGGGGGTCAGAACGACAAAGGGCAATTCCACGCGCCAGTCGGTGGCATCGGTGACGTGGCTGACCCGCGACAGGCCGCCAAAATCAATATTATCTTTACGGGTAATCCGGTTAAATCGACGCTGGGCCTTTTTCCGAAGCTGGGCCACCCTGGGGAACCAGGCCTCGAAATCACTGACGGCCTGGCGTGCCTGTCCTGCCAGACCGATGGCCAGCTCGTTGCCTTCCGCTCGATCCAGCACCTGGTCGAGGCGATGATGCATGGCGTGCACCAGTGAGCCCAGGCGTTTGGGATTATCCAGCAGGTCATCCTGGATATAGGGGTTACGGCGCACCACCCAGATATCGCCCAGGACCTCAAACAGCATGCGTGCCGACCGCCCGGTATTACGCTGCCCGCGCAGCTCATTCAGGATATCCCACCATTGCTCACCAACCAGGCGAATGACGATTTCACGATCGGAAAAGGAAGTATAGTTGTAGGGGATCTCGCGGATGCGGGCTGTCATGGTATCAAGGTGATTCTGAACGGCTGCCAATCATAGCATAAAGGGTGGCCAGTCTTGGCCATGATAATCCTCAATGCAATCATCTTTGAGTTGAGATAGGCTTGCCTCATTCGAATTCACTCGGAGTTTAATCATGCCGCGTTTACTGAGTCTGTTTTTGCTGCCTTTTATCCTGAGTACGGCCTCTGCACAGACGGCCACCGTGTCCATTGAAGACCCCTGGGTTCGCGAGGGTCCTCCGGGGATGGCCATGCTGGCTGGCTTTATGATCGTGCACAACGAGGGCAAGGAGGCCCGCAGCATCACGGCGGCCGAAGGCCCCGATTATGACCATGTCGAACTGCATCGCAGCATCATGAAAGATGGCATGGCACGTATGATCCCGCAGAAGTCCATACCAATACCTCCCGGTGGTTCCGTGGCCCTGAAACCGGGTGACTATCACCTGATGCTGATGCAACCCAAACGCCGCCTGGTCGCCGGTGATACCACCCAGATCACCCTGATCCTGGATGATGGCACCAAGCTCAGCGTCAACGCCCCGGTCAAAAAGGGTGATGGCGGCATGATGCACCACCACCATCACGAATAATCGGTATCGTCATCAGAAGCCCGGCCAGAGTACCAGCCGGGCGCACGACCGGAATTCGCCACTGTTTTTAGTGTTTCTCGTCGCTCACCGCTGCTCATGGTTATAATGGGCGCATGAATGAGATACCAGACAACCTGATTACCGTCGATGTCGAGACCAACTACATCGAGGGCGAATCCAGCCCCGATGAGAACCGTTACGTCTTCTCCTACACCATCACCATTCGCAATGAGGGCGAGAACCCGGCGCGCCTGATGACCCGTCACTGGATCATCACCGATGCCAATGGCCAGGTGCAGGAGGTACGCGGTGAGGGCGTGGTCGGCGAAAAACCCCACCTCAATCCCGGCGAAGGCTTCAAATACACCAGCGGTACCATACTCGAGACCCCCGTGGGCACCATGCAGGGCAGCTACCAGATGGTGTCCGACGACGGCGAGTCCTTCGAGGCCGAGATCGACCCCTTCCGCCTGTCCGTGCCCAGGATGCTGCATTAAGGGGGTACCTGCCGTGTCGCTGAAACACAGCTACACCTTCATTGCCCCCATTTATGATGCCATGGTCTCAGGAGCGACCAGCTCCTGGCGTGGAAAGAGCCTTCAGCGACTCAAGGGTGCTGCGGGTGATACGGTTCTGATACCCGGCATCGGCACCGGGCTGGATATCCAGCACCTGCCACCCGGCCCCGTCTATACCGGGGTGGACCTGACCCCCGCCATGCTGAAAAAGGCCACACAGCGAGCCGAGGCCTCCGAACACTCCATCGAACTGCATCAGGGCGACGTCATGGACCTGCCCTTCGACGACAACCAGTTCGATCATGTCGTCATGCACCTGATCCTGGCCGTCGTTCCCGAGCCCCACCGCGCGCTCAGGGAAGCAGGGCGCGTACTCAAACCCGGCGGCACCCTGCTCATCCTGGACAAGTTCCTTAAACCGGGCCAGGTTGCCCCGCTTAGAAGACTCATCAACCCCTTTATCTCCCGCGTCGCCACCCGTACCAATGTGGTCTTTGAGGAACTCCTGGCCCAGTGCCCACAACTGGAAACACTGGAAGACCACCCCACCATCCCCGGTGGCTGGTTCCGTTATATCACCCTGGAAAAGCGTGACTAGGCAGTCGCCTGTCATTCCACTGGCCCTCCTGGGACTGGTCCTGCTGGCCCTGACCTGGAGCGGCATTGGCCCGACCGACCGCCTGACCTGGTTCATGGAGACCGTGCCGGTCATGATCGGTATCGCCATCCTCGTGCCTACCTGGCGGCGCTTTCCCCTCACGCCCCTGACCTATTATCTACTGGCCGTTCATGCCGTGATCCTGGTCATCGGCGGTCACTACACCTATGCCGAGGTGCCCTGGTTCAATGACCTGAGGGACCACTACGACCTGTCACGCAATTATTTCGACCGCCTCGGGCACTTTGCCCAGGGCTTCGTCCCCGCCATCCTGGCCCGTGAGATCCTGATCCGTAACACCTGCCTTAAGAACGGCCCCTGGCTGTTCCTCTACGTCACCAGCTTCTGCCTGGCCTTCAGCGCCTTTTATGAAATGCTGGAATGGTGGGCCGCGATCTTTTCCGAGACCGGCGCCGAGGCCTTCCTCGGCACCCAGGGCGATGTATGGGACACTCAATGGGACATGTTCCTGGCCCTGATCGGGGCCATGCTGGGGCAGATCATTCTTGGGCCCTATCATAATCGGCAGATTGCAGCGCTGGAAAATTGAGCGCCTGATATTGTGTGCTGGCGCTCACCCGCAGCCTGATAGCAAGATAATCCAGAAAGGATTTGACCTCTTTTGGGCCTGCCTGCTCGGGCGTAACGTCCTTGCAAAACAGTATGAAGCGGCATACCCATTGTTCATAACTCTGTTCGGTACGGTAGGCATAGCCCCGACGACGGATTTCGCTGGTAAAACGTACAAGCAGGTCATGGTGCATGGCCCTGACCTGATTAACTGGACCTTCTCCTCTACGCTCGTTGATATAACTCAATTGATCGGGTGTGAGTTGGCGCGCTGTAGTCGGGTGATCGGCATCAAGCTGTTTAGCGGAATCCAGCCAATAATGCCAATCGACTTCCTGGCACTTGGCTGTTGCTATAAGGTCACAATAAAGAATCCGTATAGCATCGATTATTTGACGAAATTGCCAGCCAGAAAGGTGATTTTTGGCGGCCTATCATCTTAAGATAGTGGGGAATATCCTGGCTTGTAAGCGTCTTGATCTTTTGGCCGTTCTGGGCCTTAATAAAGGCCTCGATGTGCTACACATACCACCTTCTTTGTTTTACGGGGATGTTGTTATCATCAAGACATTTCAGATAGTTATCGAAGAAACGGGAAGCAGTGTCAGGGACGTGATGAATGGATTCAGACATTAGAACAATCCTTGTCAATATTTGGGCTTCCTGCCCGGGAGATGGAGATGCTGCAAATCATACCAGGCCGAATCGGCCATTCGCACAATAGGCGGAATCCGTCTATCACTAATAATACAGATTCCGTCTAATATACTGTTAGGCTCGAAAAGGACAGCCCAATGAACCAAGCATTGATTGCAGAGCTGAATAGCTTGAAGCAGCGTGACAATGAAACAAGAGAAAAGCTGCTGGAGGAGGAAAGGCTTTACGGCTCCTACGACGAAGAGATGCAGCGAGTCCATGTCGAAAATGCTAAAGCTCTCGATCGTATCGTCTCTGTTCATGGTTGGCCTGGCGTTTCTATGGTTGGTCTGGAGGGTTGTCGGGCAGCGTGGTTAATTGCGCAGCATTCAATATGCACGCCCGCCCTTCAAAGGCGTTTTCTCGAAGCGTTGGAGAAGGCATCTCGTGCCGGTGAGGCACCGGCGAAGTTAGTGGCTTTCTTGTCCGATCGAATCCGCTTCAATGAGGGTAAGCCACAAGTTTACGGAACGGTGCTTGATTGGAATGAAAACGGAGAACTTGATTGCGAGGTAGAGAATTCCCGGCAAGTCGATGAGTTACGCGCATCAGTAGGGCTTCCTCCGTTTGCAGAGTCACTGGCAAAGCACCGGGAAGAGGTAGAAGCCGAGGGCGGGAAAGCGCCGGTTGATATTGTGTCCTATCGGGAAGCCGGTGACCAGTGGGCGAAACAGGTCGGGTGGCGGTAGATGCATAACTCGGCGTTAGACTAGTTAAAGATTAGGTCACTTCAACTTTGAGGAATAAATGAATAAAACCGTCGTGTTAACAGGACCAATAGGTGTAGGAAAAACAACACTCGCTGGTTTACTCGGTGCCGAATTGGGATTGCCTGTTTGTACGTACGACAAAATTAAAGATAAATATAGATACAAGATAGGCTTAAGTCGGGACAAAGCACTAGAAATAAATGAAAATGAAGGTGCTTACGCGATGATTCAATACATAAATGAGTACAAGTCTCAAATATTGGAGCCTATTATAAGAGACCACCCGAACCATATTATCGACTTAGGTGCTGGTGCTCACTCTTTTGATGAACCACATCAAATTGAAAGAGCAAAAAACGCATTTAACTTAGTCGACGAAGTTGTGCTATTGATACCATCAAAGGATTTGGAGGTAAATATCAAGTCACTACCTGGCTTTAAAGAGAACTGGGAGGTCAATACATATTTAATAATGCATCCTACAAACAATCTGTTCGCGACACAGACTATTTATACACATGGAAAAACACCGGATGAAGTTTTACATGATGCTAAAAAGTTGTTTGAAATTAAAGCCTAACAAGGCGCTCGTTCGGACGCAAACTGCGCTTCGTTTGCGCCGCACAACTTGCACGTTAGCTGATGTAAAAACAAAGGATATATATGAAAGAAATAATTGGCATAAATCATATAGGTATCAGGGTGGCAAGCCTTGATAGCGCAAGAGCATTTTATGAGCAGCTTGGCTTTATATTTATCGCAGGCCCAATCGGCCCTGAACCCGTTGCTATTATGGAGCACCCATCAGGTGTAAACATCAATTTAATCCTTAATGCCAATACAAACTCCGATAAAAATATCCTCATGGATGCAACTGAAAGGTATCCTGGTTTTACTCACGTAGCCTTAGATGTTAACGATATTAAAGCAGTACAAAAAGAGATTGAAAAATTAAACATCCACATTACTGAAGGTCCGATAACGCTACCAAACGGTGGAGTAATGTTTTTCATTAGAGATCAAGATAATAATGTAATAGAGTTTCATCAAAATGGTTAGAGTCACAACTAACAATTCGTTCGTGTGGGAATTTTCGCTACGCTGCGCTTCGTAAAATCCCTACAACTCAACCTTTAGGCATTCAAATAGAAATCATGTCAAATGAATCGATAATCAAACGAATGCTTGAAGTTTGCGATAAATTTGAAGACAGACAAATGTCAGTTCTAGAGCTTGGGGAGAACATTTGTGCACACGGTTCAGGTCTTGAAG
>JANTGN010000005.1 GCA_024762895.1 Thiotrichales bacterium | reverse complement strand
ATTTAGCTATCACCTGTTTGCCAAAATCCATTTCTACGTCTTCTTTGGTCTGCTATGGCTCATCTTTGCCAGCTGGCGGTGGCGAAAAAAATCAGAGCAAGGACTGCGTTCAAAACTTACTTTCCTGCTCCTGGTTCTTATTCTGGGTCCGGGCCTGATAGTCAGTGCTCTTAAAGATCATTCCGGTCGGGCCAGACCCTCAGAGGTCATGGAGTTCGGCGGGGATAAGACATTTACTGGCGCACTCACAACTGCGAAGCAATGCGAACGCAACTGCTCATTTGTCAGTGCCCATGCGGCCATGGGATTCTGGTTCATTGCCCTGGCATGGGCATTTTATGATCACCGATGGTTCTGGTTCGGTCTATTAGTTGGCACAATTGTCGGACTGGGCAGGATCGTTCAGGGGTCGCATTATTTAAGTGATGTAATCTTTTCGTTCTGGGTCGTCTACGGAACATGTGCAATACTGGCCGTCTGGCTGCTTGAGAAAAAACCGGCCAGTCAGCAACACGATTAGCGCATAATCTAAACCAATACGTAACCATTATTTGCACTATCCACTTCCATTGTGGACGTGACTTAGATGGAGGCTGAGCCCGGAATCGAACCGAGGTCCACGGCTTTGCAGGCCGCTGCATAACCACTCTGCCACTCAGCCATGAGCGGGTCGGGAATAATAACATACCCCAGACATGAAAAAACCCCGGTACCTAAACCGAGGTTTTTCGTATTTGGAGCGGGAAACGAGATTCGAACTCGCGACCCCAACCTTGGCAAGGTTGTGCTCTACCAGCTGAGCTATTCCCGCGTTGAAGGCCGCATATTCTTATGAAATCAGCGGCTTGTGTCAAGCATTTTATGAAGGATTTTTTTCAGGCTCCGTGAATGCCGCGCGTAGATAATCGATCATGGACCAGAGCGTCAGGGCCGCAGCAACATAAAGCATGATGATGCCGAGGGTATAGACAGGCAACCCGAACAAGGACTGCTGAAACAGCAACAACAACAGGGCGATGATCTGGGTCGTGGTCTTGACCTTACCCAGATAAGACACTGCCACCTTGCTCCGCTGACCTACTTCGGCCATCCACTCCCTGAGCGCAGAAATGGTGATCTCGCGACTGATAATGATCAGGGCGGGAATGGTCACCCACAGGCTTCCCGCATCGGCAACCAGGAGTACGAGTACCGCAGCGACAATGAGCTTATCGGCGACGGGGTCCAGAAAGGCACCCATGCGAGAGGTCTGCTCCCATTTACGCGCCAGATAACCATCCAGCCAGTCCGTAAGTCCCGCAATTCCGAACAGGACTGCCGTGAGGGGGCGAGCCCAGTCGAATGGCAGGTAAAAGGTCACTACCAACAGGGGAATAATCGCAATTCTCAGCAGGCTTAACAGATTAGGCAGGTTTAGTAACATGGTTTATTTTTCATGAAAGACATCATAGATCGTTTGTGCCAGCTTCTGGCTGATTCCCGGAACCTTTGCCAGTTCCTCGGCGCTCGCCCGACTCACGCCCTGCAAACCACCAAAGTGCTTGAGCAGGGTCTGGCGGCGTTTAGGTCCCAGGCCCTGGATCTCTTCCAGCGGCGAATGTCGGCGTGCCCTGGCTCTACGTTGACGGTGGCCGGTGATGGCAAAGCGATGAGCCTCATCTCGTATATGCTGGATCAGGTGCAGCGCCATCGAGTCAGGAGGCAGTATAGAGGGCTCTGGCTGATCGCTCAATATCAACGTCTCCAGGCCTGGTTTTCGGCCTTCACCCTTGGCTACACCAATAATGGTAACGCCTTCGACCTGCAATTCCTCGAGTACCTCTACGGCCTGTCGGACCTGCCCCTTGCCACCATCGATAAAAAGGATATCGGGTAACCGACCTTCGCCCTTCTTAATTCGGGTATAGCGCCGGGTTAATGCCTGACGCATCGCGGCATAATCATCGCCAGGCTCTATGCCTTCGATATTAAAACGCCGATAGTCTGATTTCAGCGGCCCCTCCTCATTAAATACGACACAGGATGCCACGGTAGCCTCACCTTGCGTGTGACTAATATCAAAACATTCTAGCCTGGCTGGTTGCTCTGTCAGACTCAGCTCATCCTGAAGGGCCTCAAAACGCTGCTGGACGCCGGCACGAGAGCTCAGGCGGGCCTTGAGGGCCTGCTCAGCATTAAGGCGGGCAAGATCCATCCAGCGCGCCCTGTCACCCCTTACTTTCGTTGTCAGGACAACCTTTTTGCCCCTTTGTTGACTGAAGACATCCTGTAACAGGCCCTGATCATCCAGCATCTCGCTTAGCAGGATCTCATCCGGCAGGTCCCGCATCAGATAATACTGCCCGATGAAAGCACCCAGGACCTCGGCCTCATTCAGCCCCTCGACATGCCCCGGGAAAAAGTTCTTATTACCCAGGATGTTGCCCCCGCGTATGGTAAAGACCTGTACACAAAACAGACCGGACAGCTGTACGCAGGTCAGGATATCGAGATTCTGTTCCCGACCACTGACACGCTGCTGATCGGTGATCTTACGAAGATTATGGATCTGATCACGATAGTTCGCGGCCTGTTCATAATCAAGATGTTCGGCGGCCGATTCCATACGCTGTACCAGGTCATGAATGATCTCGTCACTCTTACCCTCAAGAAACTGCAGGGCGTGGCGCATATCCTGCTCATAGTCCTGCGGCGTTATCATCCCCACACAAGGAGCGGTACAGCGATTAATCTGGTATTGAAGGCAGGGCCGGGAACGATTCCTAAAAAAACTATCCTCGCACTGGCGTACCCGAAAGAGTTTCTGCAACAGGCTCAGGGTATCGCGTACTGCCCCGACACTTGGATAAGGGCCAAAGTACTTTCCCTTTTTTCTCCTCGCACCGCGATGAAAACCCAGGCGGGGAAACCGGTCGGTAGTAGAAACAAAGATATAAGGGTAACTCTTGTCATCACGCAACAGGACGTTATAACGAGGCCGGTGTTCCTTGATCAGGTTATTCTCGAGGATCAGGGCCTCGGCCTCGGTATTAGTGACCGTGATCTCGATATCACAGATCTGCTCCACCATGGAACGAATTCGTGCATTCGGATGCTGCTTCTGAAAATAGCTGCTGACGCGTTTCTTAAGGCTGCCTGCCTTACCTACATACAACAATTGTTGATCAGCCCCTATCATTCTGTAGACACCGGGACTCTGCGGAAGATGACGCAGGAAGATCCTGGCATCGAATCCTGTAGATAGACTCTCTGACATCAGATGCCTTAGCTCAACAAGCTACGCGCCCGATGAAACACATCCCTGAACATTTCTTCCGTAAGACGGCGTGTTTGCGTGTTGTAACGGCTGCAATGATACGAATCGAGTAACCTCTGGCCTGAGGGCAGTTCATGCAGGGCGCCGTGGCCAAATTTGTACTGGCTGAGTTTTTCACCCTCTGCCCTGAGAACGGCATTGTGGGCGATGGAACCGAGCGCCAGCAGTACCCCCCCCTCTGGCATCATTGTGATCTCTTCCGAGAGGAATGGATTACAGCTGCGCACCTCTTCGGTCGTAGGCTTGTTCTCTGGAGGAAGGCATTTGACCGCATTGGTAATACGGCAATCCATCAATTTCAGGCCATCTTTGGCATGCCGGGATTCCGGGGCGGAACTAAACCCAAAGTCATACAGTGTCTGATAGAGCAGAACGCCTGCATAGTCACCCGTAAAAGGGCGTCCAGTGGCATTGGCACCATGTTTACCAGGTGCCAGACCGACGATCAGCAAGCGGGCCTTATCATCGCCAAAGGGAGGTACTGGCTTGCAATAATAATCGGGATGATCCTGTTTAACATCAAATAGAAACTGGGCCAGGCGAGGGCATCTCTGGCAACGACTATCAAATACGCTTTTTTTCATGTCTGAGGTTTTAGGGCCAATCAACGAGAACCAACATCTACCAGGCCATATTGTATGGCAATACGAAGGAGTTCGACCGTACTTCTGGCATGGAGTTTCGCGGTCATACGCTTTTTATAAGTGCTGACGGTCTTGGGGCTCAAACTCAGGCGTTCCGCTATCTGCTGATTTTTCAGGCCATCGGCAATCAGCTGAAGGATCTGTAGCTCTCGACTGGAGAGCTGCTCAATCACCTGATCCTGACCTCCCAGGTTTGATAGGGCCAGTTGCTGGGCCACATCAGAGCTCACGTAACGTTCACCCTCCATGACAGCATGGATGGCCTTGATGACCTCTGGCAGTCCGCTATCCTTGCTGATGAAGCCGCTGGCCCCATCACCGAGGATCTTTTTAGCAATTGGGCCAGAGGTGGTCGCTGTCAGAATAATCACCTTGGTTTCGGGATACTGGGCCAGCAAATGTCGCATGACCTCGTCACCGGGCAGGCCAGGCAACTTCAGGTCTAACAAGACGATATCCGGGGTATCTTCTTCCATGACACGCATGGCCTCTTCCCCGGTGGAAGCGCTACCTATTACATCGATCTTTTCAGCTGGGGCGGTTTCTTCCAGGAGGCTGCGAATCCCTTCACGCACCAAACGATGATCATCGACCAGTAAAACCTTAGTCATATTCCCTAGTTTTTTTATAATATGTTTCGACAGTACCCGATTTCTGCCCTACTGAAAAGGCTTCATTAGTACTAAGTCGTCGGAAAGACCGGTATTTACTTCCAGTCCTTGTAAGGATGGCTGACCAGACTGGTATTGTAGTATCGAGGATCACTCGAGACCTCCTGCCCAAGCCAGGGGGGGCGAATGAATTCCTCATCTTCTGATGACATCTCGATCTCAGCCACGACCAGTCCCCGGTTATCACCCTCGAAGACATCGACTTCCCAGATATGCCCCTGGAAATTCAGGTAATAACGAGTCTTCTCAATGAGCGGTTTGTGGCACAGGGTATCCAGCATCTCCCGGGCATCGCTTTCTGGTATAGGGTATTCAAATTCCTGTCTTTTGATACCCAGCGTTGCGCTCTTAATATTCAGATAGGCATCATGATTGGAAATTCGTATACGAACCGAAGAGGCCTCACCGTGGGTCATATAACCCTGACGATAGCGCACCTTCCGAGTTATCTTTTCTTCACGCCAGCTATCATCCAGCAGCAGGAATTTGCGTTCGATTTCAGTCGCCATCGAACACCATCAGTACTTCATCAGTGCGGAGCCCCAGGTAAAACCACCGCCAAAGGCCTCCAGCATTAAGGTCTCACCCCGCTGAATTCGACCATCACGCACTGCCTCATTCAGGGCAAGCGGGATAGAGGCTGCCGAGGTATTTCCATGCTCATGAACCGTGACAACAACATGATCCATGGACATCTTAAGCTTACGTGCCGTGGCCTGAATAATACGTATATTGGCCTGATGGGGTATCAACCAGTCAACATCCGTCTTTTCCATCTGATTGTGCTCCAGGGTCTCGTCCACGATACGTCCCAGGGTGTTCACGGCCATCTTGAAGACTTCATTCCCCTTCATATTGATGAAGGCCTCTTTTTCCAGCACCTTATCCAGACCATTAGAAATGCCATAAGGCACCGTCAGGAGGCTTTCATAACTACCATCGGCATGCAGATGGGTAGAGAGTATGCCCGGCTCATCGGAGGCCTCCAGGATCACCGCGCCCGCTCCATCACCAAACAGGATACAGGTGGTACGATCGGTCCAGTCCACGATTCTCGACAGGGTCTCGGCACCGACCACCACGGCACAACGTGCCGCCCCGGTACGGATAAACTTATCGGCCACACCCAGGGCATAAACAAAGCCGGTACAGACCGCCTGGATATCAAAGGCCGCACTGCCATGGACACCCAGCCTCTTTTGTAACAGACAGGCCGTACTCGGGAAAATCTGATCCGGGGTGGTCGTGGCAACGATAATCAGGTCGATATCATCCGCTGCCTTACCCGCCATCTCCATGGCTCCAAGGACCGCCTGCTCTGCAAGGTCGCAGGTCGTCTGGTCATCACTAACCAGATGACGTTTTTTTATACCGGTGCGCTCGGTAATCCATTCGTCCGAGGTGTCTACCATCTTTTCCAGGTCGTGATTACTCAATACCTTTTCAGGCAAATAGCCACCAGTACCTGTGATACGAGAATAGGTCATTCCTCTTCATACCTTTGTTTAAGCGTTTGCTCGATATGTTCACTGATATGCTTGGGAACATTCTTGATGGCTTCAATGCGGGCAATCTTGATGGCATTTCCAAACGCCACGTGATCGGCCCCACCGTGACTTTTTATGACGATACCCCTGAGGCCCAGCAGGCTTGCCCCATTGTAGAGCCTGGGATCGAGACGACGGCGCATTTTGGCAATAATGGGCAGGGCCATCAGGCCAATGAGTTTTGTCAGTATGTTACGCGTGAACTCTTCCTTGATATAACCCGATATCAGTTTGGCCACACCCTCACTGGATTTAAGCGCGACATTACCCACAAACCCATCACAGACCACGACATCTACGTTTCCAATGAAACTGTCATCGCCTTCCACATAACCGATATAGTTCAGGTCACTCTGCTTGAGCAGGATATCGGCCTCCTTGACCAGACCATTACCCTTGATAGCTTCATGGCCAATATTCAGCAAACCCACGGTAGGCGTGCTGTTATCGTCCACGGCCGTCACCAGCTCCGAACCCATGACCGCAAACTGATACAGCTGTTCCGCCGTGGAGTCCACATTGGCCCCCAGGTCCAGCATATGGGTATGACCATTGATTGAAGGCAATGTAGCCGTAATCGCGGGCCTGTCGACACCCGGCAACATACGTAGGACGAAACGTGCCGTTGCCATCAGGGCTCCCGTGTTACCGGAGCTGATACAGGCATCGGCAACACCCTCTTTAACCAGGTTAATACTGACACGCATCGAGGAATCTTTTTTCTTCTTCAGTGCCAGGGCGGGGGGTTCTGCCATCTCGACCACCTGTGAGGCATGGTGAATCGTCAGCCGATCATTCAGAGTCTTTTTTTGCCTGGCAAGTTCCTCTAGCAGGACTTCTTCCTGGCCCACGAGGATGAGTTCAATATCGGGATAGGTCTTCAGGGCATTATGAGCAGCAGTAATCACCGAGCCACAGCCCAGATCGCCACCCATGGCATCTAAAGCAATACGATAGGTTGTTGTCATAGCCTTTACAGGTCTGAAACCAGTGAATCGTCAAACAGGTCTGAGTAAGCTAGAAACAAAATCGCGGGATCCAGTCCCGCGAGTTTGTAACTTAATCAGAGCAAGGACTTCAAACTTATTCCTCAGTCTCGGCCTCGGCCTTGGACTTGATAACCTGGCGGCCACGATAATAACCATCGGCTGATACATGGTGGCGCAGATGAGTCTCACCGGTGGTTGGCTCAATCGAAAGTGCCTTACCAGTTAATGCATCATGGGCGCGACGCATACCCCTACGTGACGGGGATTTTTTGTTCTGCTGAACTGCCATAGTCTTACTCCGTAAATCTAAAACTAATGTTTGTCTTTTAAAGAACTCAACACCTCGAAGGGATTTGGTTTTTTATCCACTTCTACGGCATCGGGCTCAAATTCTTTATGGAGGTATTCCTGCATCGTCTCTTCGCAGGCCTCCTCGCTTTCATGCCGGGCTATCAATGGCAATGAAAGCATTAATTCGTCTTCGATAAGGTCCCGAACAAATAGTTCATCCGGTATCACCATGGGGTCGAACTCATCAAGAATACTTCCAGCCGCTGCCTCATCTGGTACGAGGGCGACGGTGAACTTTGTCTTGACGGGATAGTTCATCAGTCCCAGGCAACGCTGGCAAATCAATCCCAGGGTTGCTTCAATCTCTCCCTCAATCAATGCCAACCCTGCCACCGATCGAGTAAAGATCAAGTGGACGACAGCTTCACCAGTGGTTTCGGCTACGGCCTCAGCAAGACGGGGCATCAGATCAAGAGGATAAGTCCCCCTGAGTTCACGCCCCTGGTCTGCTAACCTATAGGGATTGACCCGCTCAGGCAATCGATCAGACATAATCCGACGATTTTACGTGGTCTCATCCAGATTTGTCAAAATAATACCGAATAAAAACCAGAATTTAGCGGTCTATATCACGTATACTGGCCGCTTCCCGGTACCAACCCTGAAGACATGGACCTGCCAGACATCATTCTTGCTTCAACATCCCCCTTTCGCCGCCAGCTTCTGGAGAGACTGGAGCTACCGTTCAAGACCCGGTCTCCAGATAGTGAAGAAGAACGAATCAAAGGGGAGCCACCATCCGACATGGTTCAGCGCCTGGCCCTCGCAAAGGCCACTGCGGTCGCTGAATCTCATACCCATGGTCTGATTATTGGTTCGGATCAGTGCGCTGTACTGGGAAGCTCTATCCTGGGAAAACCAGGCGATGAGGAGCAGGCCTTTGATCAGCTCAGGGCTTCATCCGGCCAGACCGTCGTCTTTCACACCGGTCTCTGCCTGCTGGATGCGCAGACCGGCCATTATCAGCTCGATGATGTGCCCTATCAGGTCAGATTCAGGCAGCTCAATGACCAGCAGATTCACCATTACCTGAAAAGAGAGCAGCCTTTCAACTGCGCCGGAAGTTTTAAATCCGAGGCCCTGGGGATCACCCTGTTTGAGGCCATGGAAGGGGAAGACCCAACCGCCTTAATCGGCCTGCCCCTGATCAGGCTGACCTCCATGCTGGCCAAGGCGGGGATTGTATTGCCCCTCAGTCCGGACGACTAGATACCGCCATTGACCTCATCGGCCCAGTGCAGGGCCTCGAGATAGGCGTGATTGAGCTGATCCATATCCAGTTCCGTGAAGATAATCTCGTTGAGCATGCCCTGCTCGATCGCCATCACCGAGCGCAGAATCGCCCCACCAGTACCGCTAAAATCCAGCAGGGCCGATTTCACTTCCTGTGTCAGAGGCAGTGGGTTAATCAGCTGATCCATCGATGCATCCATGAGCACATCGATTGCCGACAACAACCCTATCGTAAAATAAATCCCCGGGTTTTCCAGCCCTGCCTTTTCAGCAATCAGCTGGCACAACCTGGCGCGCGTCAACATCATGACGAAGAGTTCGGGTGACTTATCTTCCAGGTCTACACTGGTCAGGGTCAGGATCATGACCCACTGTCGGATAATATCCAGCCCCAGCAATGTGAGCGCCTGGTTAATGGACGAGACCTCTGCAGCGAGCCCCACGGCAGGCGAATTCACATAGCGCAGGGTCTTGACTGACAATGAGGCATCACGACTAATGACCTCGCCCAACTCTGCCAGCGTGATATCCGGATCATTGACCTTGGAAATCAGCTCCATAATCGCCAGATTATTGGCCGGAATAGATTTGACCTGCACGACACTGGGCCTGGCAAAGAAATAGCCCTGAAAGTATTCAAACCCCATGTCCTGGTAGGTATTAAATTCGCTGGGGGTCTCTACCTTTTCCGCCAGTAATTTCACATTAAAGGGCGCCAATTGCTCCAGTTGCTTCCTGACCCCCTCCTCCTGCAGCTGACGAACATCCAGTTTAACCAGGTCCGCAATCTCGAGCAGCGGGTTCATCGCCTCGCTATATTCGAAATCATCCAGAACAATCTGGTAACCCGCATCGGACAGGCGCTGAACCGAGGCCACTATCTCTGGAGTCGGCGACACCGACTCCAGTATCTCCAGGGAGCACTGTTTAGGAAGCATGGCGGCCAGATCACTCTCCAGGAGCAGCTTATCCGTTACATTGATAAAGGCCTGATAAGGGCCAACCAGGTTCTCCAGCCCGATTTCTGACAGGGCGTTAACCAGCACCTGCGATGTCGCCATATCTCCACAGACCACAGCAGCATGCCTCTTGTCTCCTGCACGAAACAGAAGCTCATAGGCATGGGTCCGTAACTTGCGATTGAAGATCGGCTGCCGGCCTACAAATAGATCTGCCATAAGTTATCCGCCTGGATGTTAGTTAAACCGTTTGCTGTCGTAGCTCATCGGCCCAGTGCATGGCCTCAACATAGATGTCGGATAAGACATCGGCCCCCAGTGACTTGTATTGCGCCTCTTCCAGCATGCCGGACTCCATGGCCATGGCACAACGCAGGGCCTGCCCCATATCTCCCTTCAGGCTCAACAGGGCGTCCATGACGTCCTGAGCCAACGGCAATTGTTTCAGCACCTCCTCCATACTCACTTCCATAATGACATCCAGTGCTGAAAACAGGCCGACGGTGAAAAAGGCAGACTGATCCGATTCTCCTGCCTTTTCCGCCAGTAACTCACAGGTCTTGGCGCGCGTGAGCAAGGTTGTGATCAGCTCGTCGGGACGGCCCTCCAGGTCCAGATCCGACATGGCCATGATAGAGACCCAGTACTTGATCATGTCCATACCCAGGAGCACCAGCGCCTGTTTAATGGAATCGATCTCACGAGACAAACCGCTCATGGGCGAGTTGATGTACTTGAGGACCTTGACACTTAGAGACACATCCTGCTGGATCAGGTCACCCAGCTCATCCATTTTCACGTCCGGGTCATTGACCTGTGCCAGCAACTGCAGGATCGTCATCTTGTTCGGTGGTATTCGCTTGGCGGTCACAACGGTAGGCTTGGCAAAAAAGTAACCCTGGAAATAGTCCACGCCCAGGTCCTGATAGAGGTTGAATTCCTCCGGGGTTTCCACCTTCTGGGCCAGCACCTTGGTACCGACCTTCTTGAGCATCTCTACGTGTTTTCGTATACCGGCCTCATCCAGTCGTGAGGTATCGACCTTGACGATATCGGCCATCCTGAGCAGTGGTAGTAACTCTTCTCGATAGACAAAGTTATCCAGGGCGATGGGATAGCCTCGGTCTTTCTGTACCTGGACGGCCGCAACCAGTGCGTCATCGACATCGATATCATTCGGTATCTCGAAGATCGTACTGTCCGGGGAAAAAATACCGAGCTCCTGCTCAAGGAGGAAGTTTCGCGTCAGTTTGAAGAAGGCTGGATGCTTACCCACTATCTGTTCCAGGCCTATTTCCATCAGGGCATTGATAATGACCTGCGAGGTGGCGGCATCACCGGTACTGCTGCTGACATTCTTCATGTCGGAACGAGCCAGCAGCTCATAGGCATAGAGCTTGAGTTTACGATTAAATACTGGCTGGCGACCAATAAACACCTCTGACATATGTATGTCTCCTTCAGAGATTCTTGTTAATTGAGGCTAAAGGCATCGCCCCTAACGCCTGTCAATAATGCCTTGGCAAACCCAGCGCCCAGACGATCGCTTAAACGTTTCCAGACGTCCTGTTTCTTGGTGAAATCCACCAGGTTATCTTCCTTGATGATTTCTCGAGCCACATAACTGGCGCTGCCCAGCTCATCAACCAGGCCCAGTTTCATGGCCTCTTCTCCGGTCCAGATCAGGCCCGTGAACAGGTCGGGGTCATCCTTCAGTCGATCCCCCCTTCCGGCCCTGACTACATCGATGAACTGTTGGTGTATCTGATCGAGCATTTCCTGCAAATGCTCTTTGGAAATCGGGTCTTCGGGTAAAAAGGGATCCATCAGCGCCTTATGCTCGCCCGCCGTCAGCAAACGACGCTCAACACCAATTGTACGCATTGCATCGACAAAGCCAAAGCTGTCCATTCGTACACCTATAGAGCCAACGATGCTGGCCTTGTCGGCATAGATCTTGTCCGCTGCGGCTGCGACATAATAGGCTCCTGAAGCCCCTACATCAGAGATAACAGCATAAAAAGGAATATCGGGATACTTTGCCTTCAGGCGTTTGATCTCATCATTAATATAGCCCGATTGAACAGGGCTTCCACCCGGACTATTGATGCGCAATATGACGCCCACCGTATTCTTATCTTCGAAGGCGGTTCTCAGCCCGGTCACAACATAATCCGCACTGGCCTCAGCATCGCTGGCAATCACACCCTGAACATCTATCAGGGCGGTGTGCTTGCCGGTCTTGGCCTTAATCACATCATTACTACTCATCATGAGCCCGATCAGCAGGAACAGATAACCAAAACCCAACAATTTGAAAAAGATGCCCCAACGACGCGAACGCCGCTGTTCCTTAATGCTGGCAAAGGCGAGATCCTCCAGAACCTTACGCTCCCATCCCTCTGGTTTTTTTTCATTGATCATTTCTTCTTTACTCCAATCACTCATGCAACTTGAACCCCTGCCTGTTGCAGGAGCCAGCCTGGTAACTCGTTAATTTCATGGATCAGCCCGGTGGGCTCGAGATCCTGGAGACTGTCGGCCCCCTGTACCCCCCAACTCACCCCCAGTGCATCCATGCCGGCGTTCTGTGCCATCTGAAGATCAAACAGGGAATCACCGATCATCAGGCAACGTGAGGCACGGCTGTCGAAATCCGTGACGATCTCCTCCAGCATCAGGGGGTTAGGTTTGGATAAGGTCTCATCCGCCGTGCGGGTCACGGGAAACACCTCACCCAGACCAGTTTGCCTGAGGACCTTATCCAGGCCACGCCTGGACTTACCCGTAGCTATTGCCATCCAGTAACCTAACGCCCTGAGTTCATCCAGCACCGCCTCCACCCCGGAAAAAAGCTCGCACTCCTCATCGGCGCTGAAGTAATGCTCACGATAGGCATCGCACAGGGCACGGACCTGAGACTCAACTACCCCGGGATATAAATCTCGTACGGCCTCCTGCAGGCCCAGGCCGATAATGCCGCGTATGGCCTGGGTGGAACGTGTCTCAAGTCCCGTATCGAGAATCCCACGTTGCATGCATTCGACGATCCAGCCTGTGGAGTCCATCAGGGTGCCATCCCAGTCAAAGATAAGGACATCATAAGAACGATCTGCCATCACTGCAGCCCCTCAAGCAATCCCTTGAGCCCCTCATCCAGAGGCGCCCTGATGTTATATTTTCTTCCCGAAACGGGTAACTGAAAAGTCAGTTCATGGGCATGCAAAAACATGCGTTTTAACCCCTTTTTTTTCCAACTCCGATTCAAGGCATGATCCCCATACTTACGATCGCCCAGAATGGGGTGATTCAGATGCGCTGCCTGTACCCTGATCTGATGGGTTCGCCCCGTCTTGATCTCAATCTCCATCAATGTGGCCGAATCATAGCGTTTCAATGGTTTAAAGTGACTTACTGCGAGCTGACCCTCGTCCTCAACCCGCATCTTGCGCTGGGTGGCCTGCCTGTCACTCTGCAGGCCTGTTTCAATTTTTCTTGCCCCGCCCCGCCAGGAACCCGCTACCAGGGCCAGGTATCGTTTCCCGATTTTATGATCACGAATCAGGTCGTGCAGTTCCAGCAAGGTCGGGCGATCCTTGGCGATCAGGAGACATCCGCTGGTCTCCCGGTCCAGTCGATGCACCAGCTCCAGAAAGGGGGCATTGGGCCTTGCCTGGCGTAAGATGTCAATGAGTCCAAAACTGACGTTTGAGCCCTTGTGAACCGCCAGTCCTACCGGCTTATTGAGGGCAATCAGACACTCATCTTCATAGAGGATCCAGTGATCCAGATCCCTGATCAGCCCCTCGGGAATCGTTGCCTTCTGCGCCTGCTGCGGATCCTTAATCGGTGGGACCCTGACCTCATCACCACTCTTGAGACGATACTCCGCCTTGATGCGGCGCTTATTGACACGTACCTGCCCTGTCCTCAGGAGTTTGTAGACTGCGCTCTTGGGAAGACCTTTTAGCTGTGTCCGCAGATAGTTATCGATTCTCTGGCCTGAATGCTGTTCGTCTATCTGTAAATAACGAACCTTGGAATAAGACTGAGGGGATGAAGCGGACATCGCGCAATGATACCAGTTTGAAATCAATTTGAAGCCATATTCATAATTTTGTTATAGTTCCATCCGGCTAAACGGCTGCAGTGCCCCTGAAAGATCCGGAAGTCGGTATAGAACTTCGATTCTGATTCTGACTCATACTCAACAAGTACGGATGGTGAATAACGGTTGGCACACAATCCAGTCTGCCCATAATTTTTATCAGAATCAGTAGCTTATTCTCATAATTGAATAAGATTCTGATCTGAAACAAGTAAGTTTTTGATTTATAACTCGTAACAGGAATACGCTTTGCGTCAGGCATTACCATCAATACAACGTGATTGGCTAGGCATAGAACTACTACTAGCCTGGATGAAGTTGTACGATCTGCTTATTCCGGCTGAATCTAAGCCGTCGAATTGCCATACCCCTGCAAAAGCCATGACTCCTGTTCGGGCCACTCCTGAATATAGAGAACCCATTAATGAAACGTATCCTTATCAACGCAACGCAACCCGAAGAGTTGCGTGTGGCGATGGTCGATGGCCAGCGCCTCTACAATCTAGATATCGAAGTCCCATCCCTGGAACAGAAGAAGGGCAATATCTACAAGGCGGTCATTACCCGAGTTGAACCCAGCCTGGAGGCTGCCTTTGTTAACTATGGCGTAGAACGCCATGGTTTCCTGCCCTTTAAGGAAATCTCCCGTACCTATTTCGATCCCTCCGCTGTTGATGACAACGGCCGCCCCATCATCAGGAAGGCCATCAAGGAAGGCCAGGAGATCGTCGTTCAGGTCGAGAAAGAGGAACGAGGTAACAAAGGGGCCGCCCTGACCACCTTTATCAGTCTCGCTGGCCGCTACATGGTGGCCATGCCCAATAATCCACGTGCCGGTGGCGTCTCACGTCGTATCGAGGGTGAAGACCGGCAACTGATTCGTGAGGCCATGAATCAGCTGGAGACCCCTGAGGATATGGGGCTGATTGTGCGTACTGCAGGTATTGGTCGCTCCGTCGAAGAACTTCAATGGGACCTGGATTACCTGAAGACACTCTGGAAGGCCATCGAGCAGGCCGCCGAGTCTCGCCCTGCCCCCTTTCTGATCTATCAGGAAAGCAACGTGATTATCCGTGCCTTGAGGGATTATTACCGCAAGGATATCGGCGAGATCATTATTGACGATCAACAGGTCCACAAACAGGCCCATGACTTTATGCAGCAGGTGATGCCGCATAACATCCAGAAACTCAAATATTACGATGATAGCGTCCCCCTGTTTAATCGTTACCAGGTGGAAAGCCAGATTGAGTCGGCCTTCCAGCGTGAGGTCTCGCTCCCATCAGGCGGCGCCATCGTTATTGATCATACTGAGGCCCTGATCTCAATCGATATCAACTCCGCCCGGGCCACAAAAGGCAGCGATATCGAAGAAACCGCACTTAATACCAATCTCGAGGCGGCGGATGAAATTGCCCGTCAGTTGCGTCTTCGTGACCTGGGCGGCCTGGTGGTGATTGATTTCATCGATATGCAACCCAGCAAGCATCAGCGCGAAGTGGAAAATCGCCTGCGTGATGCCGTCAAGACCGATCGGGCCCGCATTCAACTGGGTCGTATCTCACGCTTTGGGCTATTGGAAATGTCCCGACAGCGACTGCGCCCCTCGCTGGGCGAGTCCAGTCAGATAGTCTGCCCACGCTGCTGTGGCCATGGCACCATCCGTAGTATCGAGTCGCTGGCACTATCTATCCTGCGCCTGATCGAAGAAGAGGCCCTCAAGGAGAAAACCGGTCGTGTGATTGCCCAGGTACCTGTCGAGGTTGCCAGCTTCCTGTTAAACGAAAAACGTGACGATATTACGGGTATCGAATCCCGGAATCGTCTGGAGGTGACCATCGTTCCTAATACTAACCTCGAGACGCCCCACTTCGAGGTCATACGTCACCGCGAAAACGATATCCCCGGTGAAATCCATGGCAAGAGCAGCTATGAACTGGTAGAACATAAGGAACCAGATCTACCCCAAAAGACACAACCTATTGCCAGGTCCGAAACCGCCGTCGTGCAGACAGTTGCACCTGCAACCCCCGCGCCTACCCCATCCAAACTACAGATCACCACGCCACAAGAGCCCGGATTATTTGTCCGCCTTTGGTCTGCCCTGTTTGGTGCCGGTGACAAGAGCCAGACAGAACAGAAAAAAGCTGCACCTTCAGAGAAGACCACACAGGCCCGCTCCAGTAATCGAAAAAGAGGCGGACGTGGACGAGGCGGTTCAACGACTCAGGGTCGCCAACAGCAAAAGCAGCAAAAGCCACAGCAGAAAACGGGTAAGCGCGAAGAAGGCGATAAACAGCAAGATCGAAAACGTGGGCAGGGAGGCTCAGCCAAAAAAGGTGAAGCCGGGCAGGGTAAAAAACAGCAGCCAAAAGAAAGTGGCAAAAAACGACAGGGTAAACAGTCGGGCCAGAGAGAAGGCGCCGACAAAGCTCAGGGCTCAAGGAAGCCACAATCACGGCAACCCAAGAAACAGCAGCCCAGGGGTGAGCCTCAGAAATCTCAGGCTGCCGCACAGAGACCCAAGGCCGAGACGCCCAAGTCCAGGCCCGCTGCAGAGCCAGCCAAGGCCGAGACGCCCAGGCCCAGGCCCGCTGCAGAGCCAGCCAAGGCCGAGACGCCCAAGTCCAGGCCCGCTGCAGAGCCAGCCAAGGGCGAGACGCCCAGGTCCAGGCCCGCTGCAGAGCCAGCCAAGGGCGAGACGCCCAGGCCCAGGCCCGCTGCAGAGCCAGCCAAGGCCGAGACGCCCAGGCCCAGGCCCGCTGCAGAGCCAGCCAAGGCCGAGACGCCCAGGTCCAGGCCCGCTGCAGAGCCAGCCAAGGCCGAGACGCCCAGGCCCAGGCCCGCTTCAGAGCCAACCAAGGCCGAGGCACCCAGGCCCAGGCCCGCTGCACAGCCAAATAAGGCTGACACAGGTAACCTTCAGCAGGTAGAAAGCCGGAGTACCTCTAAGGTATCCGATTCGGCCCCTGCCCCGGAGATTAAGGAATCAACTGTGAAACCGGTAACAGCAAAGCCGATGTCTGAACAGTCATCTGAACCCATGGTCCAAGTGCAGACAAAGAATAAGAGCAGCTCCTGAGCTGTTTGAGAAAATAAAAAAAAGGGTGTCTTAATGACACCCTTTTTTCTTAATGACTGCGCTAGTATCAAAGCTGATGCCTTTTTCTTAAGTCATCGAGCAAACCCTTGGCCGCCTCCTCCACCATATCAAACACATGTTCAAACCCCTGATCCCCACCATAATAGGGGTCGGGCACCTCTTGTTGCCCGAAATGCGGAGCATAACTCATCAATAAACCCAGCTTTTGCTGGTGCTCATCGGGACAGATTCGCATAAGTTCCTGAAGGTTCGACTCATCCATAGCCAGGATATAGTCAAAGATCTCCATATCCTTTAACAGCACCTTACGCGCATGCTGATAATCCAGATCCATTCCGTGGCGAAGAGCCGTTTGCTGAGAACGTCGGTCGGGGAGCTCACCGACATGATAGGCATGCGTCCCAGCTGAATCGACTTCAATCAGATCGTCCAGACCCTCTTTCTTAATCAGTGCATCAAAAATCCCATGGGCAGTCGGTGACCGACAGATATTGCCCATACAGACAAAGAGTACTTTTACCATCGAGACAGGCCCTTTAATTAAGATATATCCATAATAACAAAAAAGGCCACAACTCCCAGGAGCTGCGGCCTTTGACGAGATCATCGTGTTTTTAGATTGTTCCCATCAGGGCGAAGCTGCGAACAAAGGGGCCTGCCATTCTTGGGTCTTTCACCATGGCTGAATAATCACCGACCTTGAACCGCAATTTACGGGAGGTGTACGCCAGGCCAATCCCCATCAGACCAGGGGGCTTAGCCAACCAGGCATCCCACTGCTTTCTGGGGGCCCGCAGGTCCCAATTCAGCTCTTCACCATTATAGGCACCCGCAGAAACGATCTTGCCATGGTTTACGACGATCACAGCAGCAGGCTCTTCAACATCCTCAAAACCATAGCCAATGACGGAATTGAAGGCTATTTTTTCCAGCTCTCCACCCAATTCAGGGTCACTATTCCACTTCTCCTGAAAACCGCTTAGCCATTCATCTGAAAAAATCTCGGCCATCATTTCCCCCTGGTTATTTTCTTTGGGATGCCTTTTATATACGAAGATGAAAGTTACCAACAATTCCCTAAATATGCCAGCCTGAGCTATACAATTTGGCCTAACTAACCCCGCACAGCCTGACTTCGTACATTTGCTCTTTAAATCGATCTGAAATGTTATTCCGCCCTGAGCGCCTCGACGGGATCCATTTGTGCGGCATGCCTTGCCGGCATCACACCAGCAAGCAGACCGATCATGACGGCTATAGCCTCAGCAAGAATGACATAGATCATAGGCGTATGCACAGGCAGGGCAGGAAGAAAGAGATGTAGCAACTGGGCCAGGCCAATACCTAATGCCAGGCCACTTAAACCTCCCAGTGCAGACAGTACAATGGCTTCGCCAAGGAACAGGCTTAGTACCTGAGATTGCCTGGCCCCCAGTGCACGCAGCAGGCCGATCTCATTGGTCCGTTCATTGACTGCGATCGTCATGATGGTCACGATGCCAATGGCACCCACCAGCAAGGAAATACCGCCAATAGCAGCGACGGCAAAGGTCAGTACATCCAGTACCGAGCCCAGTACATCGAGCATTTGTTGCTGGGTGGTGATTGTAAAATCTTCTCTGCCATGACGTGCCATTAAGGTTCGCTTGATGCTGTCTACCACCTTCTCAACCGGCGTCTCTTCATCGTGCGTTACATCAATTTCCAACAGCGAATCACGATCGAAAAGACTCAGACCTCTGGCCACGGGTATATACACCGTATCATCCAGGTCAAACCCCAGGAACGAGCCTTTCGACTCCATGACTCCGATCACACGATAGCGATTACCGCTAATGGTAATGCGCTGCCCCAGAGGATTACGATCTCCAAATAATTCTGACTTCAACTTACTCCCCAATACGGCTAAAGCACGCGGCGCCGTGGGATCATCATCAGGCAAAAAGCGCCCTGACTTCACTCGCATGTTCAATGCTTCAGACCACTGCGTCCCGGCTCCATAAATGGTAGTACGCCGCCGCCGATTACTGGCCTCAACCTCGGCATTACCGTAAACGAAAGGCACTACATGTTGAACATTAGGCAATCGTTTAAGGGCTTCAGCATCCTCGATAGTCAGCGGACGTTCGGTTCCAAAAACCCCCATGCTGGTCCCCGAGGTCGTGGCCTTGCCGGGATTAATGGCAACCAGTGTGGTACCAAACTGACTGAATTCGGAGAGTACAAACTGGTGCAACCCCTCACCAATGGAGGTCAGCAAAACCACCGAGGAAATACCTACGGCAATCCCCAGTGCCGTGAGAAAACTACGCAGGCGATGCGCTATCAGGGAGGAGCCAGTCAGTGTAAGAAAGTCTCGCGCCAGCATAACTTTTACCGTTTAGACAAAGCCAGAACGGCATCCAGTCTGGCGGCATGTCGTGCCGGCATGAGACTGAACACCACACCTGTGATAACGGCAACTAGTAAGGCAGCAACAATGGCCCAGATAGGTGCATAGGCTGGCAGGACAGGAAAGGCATTACGTATGAAGAAGCTGCCGATCTGTCCCAATAAAAGACCAAAAAGGGCACCCAGCATAGATAACATAAGTGCCTCTGACAGAATCAGAATGATAATCTGACGGGGCGACGCCCCCAGTGCCTTGAGCAAGCCAATCTCGGCCGTCCTCTGGGAAACCGCGACCAGCATGACATTCATAATCAGGATGCCGGCAACGGCCAGGCTAATCGCTGCGATTCCTGCAACAGCATAAGTCAGTGCACCCAGTATACGGTCAAAAGTAGCCAGGACTGCATCCTGAGTAATCACCGTGACATCCTTCTGGCCCTGATGCCGATCCTGCAAGGTATCAATAATATATTGTTTTACTGACTCGATTGCTGATCTGCTCTTGGCCTCTACGAGGATTCTAAACAAGGAGCCTGTATTAAATAATTGCTGGGCGGAAGCTACAGGTATTATCACTATATCCTGGACATCAACACCGATAGAACGTCCCTCGGAACCCAGTACCCCAATGACGCGAAAACGCCGATCGCCAATGCGTATCCACTCACCTAATGCACGACTGGCACCGAATAATTCATTGCGGATTTTCATTCCTATCACGGCAACGGGGGTGGCGCGATCCAGATCAACTTCTGGCAGGAACTGGCCCTGGGCCATATCCCAGTGACGGATTGCGAGCATTTGATAACTGGTCCCAATAATCACAGTCTCTCGAGAACGCTCTCGCCAGCTTACATCTGAGGAACCTACATTAATCGGTGCAATGCGACGTACGCTATAACTCCGTGTCAGAGCCTGCGCATCATTCAGGGTCAGGTCACGGGGCGTCTCACCCATCATGGTGCTAGGGTTGAACCCTGCTGTCTCGGATCTTCCTGGAAAGACAATTACCAGGTTCGTTCCTAACGATGAGAATTCATCCGTTACATAGTTCCTCGCCCCTTCACCCAGTGAGGTTAAGACCACCACAGCCGCAACACCAATGGCCATCGCCACTAACATCAGGATGGTGCGCGCCGGGTATCCTCTCAAAGCACCCCAGGAAAATAAGGCGATATCCAGGCTATGCAGAGCCATGCGATTAAGTTCCCTGGTCTCTGTTCAGTTGCCCGTCCAGCATGCTTAACTGACGCCCGGCCCTACGCCCCATCTCCGGGTCATGAGTCACCATGATCAGGGTTAACCCACGTTGATTCAATTCTTCGAGTATGCGAATCACATCCTGCCCAGACTTATGATCCAGGTTACCCGTGGGCTCATCCGCCAGTATAACCTTAGGCTGTGTCACCGTGGCGCGGGCAATGGCGACACGCTGCCTCTGACCACCAGATAACTGATCCGGTTTATGATGTGAACGATTGGTAAGGCTCAAATCTTCAAGTACAGTATTAACCCTTGATCGACGCTCATCCGGAGTGATGCCTGCAAGCATCAGTGGTAGTTCAACATTTTCAAAAGCGGTCAGCCGCGGCACCAGGTGAAACATCTGAAAGACAAAACCGATCTCCCTATTACGGACATGAGCCTGCTCTGTATCGCTCAGGCCTGTTACATCAACACCATTAAGCTTATAAGTACCCGAACTTGGCTGATCCAGCAAACCCAGCAGGTTTAACAAGGTAGATTTTCCTGACCCAGAAGGCCCCATGATGGAAACATACTCACCCGCCTGTATAGTCAGGCTGACATCATTCAGTGCATGCACTGTCTGATCTCCAACCAGGAAATCACGATGTATTTTGTTTAACTCAATCATTAGAAGTAACGGTTTTTTCTATAATGACCTGAGCACCCACCTCCACACCATCACGATCTATCGATACAACGATCTTATCGCCTTCACTCAGGCCCTTTACTACCTCGGACCAGGCCCAGTTACTCAAGCCCAGGTCAATCGTAGACTCTTGCAGTAGACCATCATCACCGATCAATAAAACCCTGTTGCCTTCCAATATCGCTTCTGTGGGAATTCGAAGGGCACGCTCCTGCTCTTCTAAAATCACCTCAATATCTGCGCTGTATCCCGGCAACATATTCTCGCAATCTGACTGACAGATAAAATCGACTTCTACATCCACAGTCCTGGCCTGCTTCTCCATCTCCAGCACATAGGGAGCAACTCGACGTACTTTTCCCTCAAATATTTTATTATTGAAGGCATCTAAGGAGATATTAGCCCTCATGCCCACACGAATTCTTGGGGCATCAACCTCATCGATGGGGGCAGAAACATAGAGACAGCTAATATCCATTAAATCGACTGCTGGGGGCGTTGGTATACCTACTGGCGACGGGGTAACGAATTCACCGACTTCACCATTGACCTCGGCCACGATACCCTTAAAAGGTGCCGTCAATTGAGTGCGTTCGAGGGCAGCCTGAGCTACATCGATACTGGCCTGGCTCACCTCAGTGGCTGCCTTAGCAGCCTTACAGGCAGCCTTCTGCGCCCTGGCTTCACCATCAGCCTTATCGATGGCCTCCTCTGAAGCGAGATTCTTTTGTTGTAACTTTTTAAGCCGTTGAGAATCGCGCAAGGTCACCTCTGCCAGGACACAGGCCTGTTCCGCCTTAGATCTGGCAGCCTTAGCTTCACTTTTAGCCAGCTGTAATTGAGCCTGGAGATCATCGTTCCAGAGCTCCATCAGTATTTGCCCCGGCTGAACCACATCACCTTCCTTGACTGGCAATCTGGCAATCTGACCTCCCATAGAGGGAGAAATCCCTGCGCGTCGACAGGCCTCAATGGTCCCGGCACGCGTATTGGCTACGGTATCCCTGACAACTCCGTAATCGACCGTCGCCGCTATGACCTTGACGGGCTGGCTACGCCCTAACCATAGGAACAGGGCCACGATCAACACCCCTATTACGATTAAACTGATATACAAGCGGACATGCCTTAAAGACATAACACGAATAATCCTTCTGAAATAGTCATTATTAAATAGCATTACGCCATTGCAACCAATGGCTACCTGACCTCATCTCGCTTTCTGACAGGCGAATCAAGAACTGTACAATTTTTCAAAATCACCTGTCGACAGGGGTTTAGAGAAATAGTAACCCTGATAATAGTCGCATTTGAATTGTTTTAGGAACTCAAACTGATCCTGCGTCTCAACTCCTTCAGCGACCACTCTGAGACCAAATATATCTGCCATTTTCAAAATCGTGATAATCATGGCCTGATCACCCTCATCCTCATTGAGTTCATTGACAAATGACCGGTCTATCTTGATTTCATCTATGGGTAATTGTTTGAGATAACTCAAGGAGCTGTAACCCGTACCAAAATCATCCATGGAAAAATGCATACCCAGGGTTTTTAGTTCGTTAATGATGGTTACAACCTTGTGAATATCTTCAGCCACAATAGTCTCAGTTAATTCAAAGACAATAGTTTCATTGAGTTTTTGGTCAAGATAATGACTGGCATGTTTTTTTACCTCGTCGATAAAGCCATAATGGAAAAACTGCCGCATACTGATATTGATGGAAAACTGCCTGAGTTCAATACCCTTGTCATGCCATTCACTCAGGGTACGAAAAGCATTTTCGATAATGTAACCACCCAGATCGATAATCAGACCGGTTTGTTCCGCAATGGGAATAAATACTGCCGGAGATATAAACCCAAATTTAGAGTTGTTCCAACGCACTAATGTCTCTACGCCAATAATATTCTGGTTATTATCGAACTGTGGCTGGAAGTGTAAAAAGATCTCATCTTTCTCCAGGGCAAAATGCAGCATGCGTTCCAACTCAAGATGACTTTCAACACGGCCCGACATTTCCTGATCAAAAAGGATTACATCATCACGACCCCTTGCCTTAACTTCATACATGGCAATATCGGCTTCTTTGATAAAGCGATTGGCATCACTACTACTCGATGAAATCAGGCTGACGCCTATACTAGAACTAATATAAAGATGATGTCTGTCTATGATGTAGGACGCTTTTAATGAATTAATGATCTGCTTAGATAATTCCATCGCCCGTTCTTTTGAGTCCGAGTACTCATCTGTGTTATGTCCTGCAATAATGAACTCGTCTCCCCCTAAACGAGCCAGCACATCACGACTAGGCAAGCAGGTCTTAAGACGGGCTGTCACCTCCTGCAGCAACTGATCACCCACATCATGCCCCAGAGAATCATTAATTGTCTTAAAGTGATCCAGATCAATCAGCAGAAGATAGGAGTAACTATCCGTTCCTTTTAAGGCATTCATCATCTGCTGCAGGGCATTGATAAAATATCTTCGATTATAAAGGCCGGTCAGGTGATCATGAGTCGCATGATACTCGGCCTTCATTAACAGCTTAAAGCTGCTATTAGCCGAGTAAAACAGTACCCAGGTAAACACAATGGAGAATATTGCGAGTATATAGCCGTACCATTGATTAACGGCAAAAAAGTAGATGATGAGGGGAACCATCAGGATCAAGATTGTGGGTACAAACAGCCTTCGATCAGAACTGAGTAATGCCGAAGCTACAACCGATGCGCCAATCTGGGTAAATATGGCGATGTAATGCAGATTGTAAGTGTCCTCATTGACGTATAGAAGAAATATCAAGGTCCATAATGAGAAAAAGGCATAATAAAAATAGCTAAGTTCTGAGTACCACTGATCTTTGGACTTAACGGTCATTTCATCAGGACGGTAACTTTTATAAAGTCGATTTCCCCATAGAGAAACAAGAACGATCAGTCCGTACCATATGAAGGCTCGGATAGACACATCGTGGATCAATCCAAGAAAGATATAACCCAGCCCCGGAAACAGGGATAACCCCATCATGACCGGTATCTGTTTATGCAGAAATCCGTAAAACTTTATGTCATTCACATCGATTGTAATTCTTGGTGAAGCAGCCAGGCTTATTTTTATAAAATTATTGCCAATAGTAGGATATTAGTGCCCGGAGAGAAACCGATCATTAGAATTAGCTAATACTCTTGCAAAAGACCTCCTTATCGACACATCTTTCTTCAGCCTCCAGCGATTAGTATTATTATTCACTTTTCTTGAGCAACATTTATGACTCGCTGGCTATCTCAACTTCGCCATTCCAGCCGGCTTCCTTAGCCTTTGCTATGGCCTCACTAAAAATGCGCTGATGTCGCTTGAATAATTCTTCAGGCAGATTACTGACCATACAACCATATTTATCCCACTCGGCATTCACCTGGTTCAGCAAGCCGTCGAGTCGCTGCTGGTTCCAGCCTTGGCAGGTCTCTGTCTCTGGTAAAATTTCAAACACCCAGGCATCACGTATCATTTTGCCTACGGAGGTCATACCACCGAATGAATCATTATCGATACCGACATAATCGTCCTGTCTGTTCATATTTTCACCATTCTTTTGGAATTAATAAATACCCTGATCATATTGACATCGAGGGGGTATTAAATAGTCATGGGCTGATTCGACTGGTCAATAAAGGTACCTTGAGTAATACCTCCTGAAAGGCCAGGATTGACCTAATCCCCAGAATAAAAGGCCTTTAATCATCATCCTACAATGATTTTAACCAAACACTCAGAGACCATAGCCACTGTTAACCAGCATGTGCACATAAATACTGGCTACATAGCCCAATGCGATGACCGGTGTCCATTTAAGGTGGCCAAAGAAGGTGTATTTGCCACGGGCCTGCCCCATGAGTGCCACACCCGCCGCCGAGCCAATTGATAGCAGGGAACCACCCACACCGGCTGTCAGTGTCACCAGCAACCACTGCCCAATTGGCATATCAGGATTCATAGTTAACACTGCAAACATCACCGGAATGTTATCAACAATCGCGGATAGCAGGCCAACGGCGATGTTGGCATAGGTTGGGCCCCACTGATTGTACATAATGTCGGAAGCCAGGCTCAGGTACCCGAGAAAGCCCAGACCACCGACGCATAATACCACGCCATAGAAGAATAAAAGGGTATCCCACTCCGCCCTGGCCACCGGCGTGAATACATCGTAGACACCCGGAGTCCCCATCTGGCTATCATGATCGATATTGTCCGGGCGCCTGGTATCTTTATACGCAGTCTTTTTCAGGAAGAAGCCAAAGACCTGCAGATAACCCAGACCCGTGAGCATACCAATCACAGGGGGCAAATGCAGAAAATTGTGGAATGATACCGCCGTGGCAATGGTCAACAGGAACAGCAGGATGATGCGTTTGGCACCGCGCTGCATCTCGACATGCTCTTCAGCGGCATCTGGTTTTTCGTCAGGTATCGTAAAATGCATGATAGCCGCAGGTACCAGGAAATTTACCAGTGAAGGGATGAACAGGGCAAAGAAGGTCCAGAACTCGACCATTCCCTTCTGCCAGACCATCAGCGTGGTGATATCACCAAAGGGCGAGAAGGCACCACCGGCATTGGCCGCCACTACGATATTGATACAGCCCAGGGTCACGAAACGGGTATTCGTTCCACCAACGGCCAACACCACGGCACACATCAGCAACGCTGTGGTCAGGTTATCTGCAATGGGTGAAATGAAAAAGGCCAGGAACCCAGTAATCCAGAATAATGAACGGAAGCCAAAGCCCTTGCTGATCAGCCAGGCCCTTAGCCACTCAAAGACTCGCCGTTCTTCCATGGCGTTGATATAGGTCATGGCGACCAGCAGGAACAACATCAGCTCGGCATATTCAAGCAGGTTGTGGCGTACGGCATGTTCCGCCTCTACCGACATGCCATGCTGTGCTGCAACCCAGGCAATGGCAGCCCAGATGATACCTGCGGCCAGTATGACGGGCTTGGATTTACGCAGATGCGTAAATTCTTCCGCCATGACGAGTAAATAGGCAATCAGGAATATGACGATGGCAAACAGACCGACCGGATGACTGGTCATATCCAAAGACTCGGCCGCCAGCGCATTCTGTGGAAAGATTGCGCTCGCTAAAAGTGCAGGCAGGGCCTGCATCATTTTGGATTTCATGAATATTCCTTAGAATATGATATTCATCATGACCATCATGACCACAATGAACAGTATGGTCATGATACCGCCGGCCTTCATGTAATCCGGAACACGGTACCCACCCGGCCCCATAATCAGGGCATTGACCTGATGGGTCGGAATCAGGAAAGAGTTAGAGGTTGCAATAGCGACGGTTAAGGCAAACACGGCAGGGTTTGCACCGGCACCCACAGCAATATTTACCGCCAATGGAACCAGTAGTACGGTGGCACCCACATTGGACATAACCAGTGTAAAGAAGGTCGCCAGTAAGGCGATGGCCAACTGGATCAACCAGATCGGTGCATCTCCCATGACACTCAGGGTCTGGTCGGCAATAAACTTGGCCGTACCCGAGGTCTCCACGGCCAGGCCCAGCGGGATCAGTGATGCAAGCAGGAACACAGTCTTCCAGCTCACAGCCTTGTAGGCCTCTTCCATAGACAGTACACCGCTCAGAACCATCCCCATGGCCCCCGTGAGCAGGGCAACAGAAAGGCGAATATCCGTAAACAGGACCATGCTCAGGGCAATCAGAAAGAACACAACCGCCGGGGCCAGCTTGTGTGGGCGCAGTTCCTCAGGTTGTGGAAACTCAGTGGTCACCACCACGAAATCACGGTCCTTCTGAAGACGGGCCAGGGCATCCCAGGGCGTATGAACCACCAGGGCATCACCAGCCTGGAAAGGAATATCACGTACGCCCTCACCAGCCTCTGTAGTAGTCTCACCACGTTTCAACGCCAGCAGCGACAGGCCGTAAACCTTACGCATCCAGACATCGCGGGCAGACTTGTCGATCAGTGAAGAACCCGGGGGAATAACAATCTCTGCGATCCCGGCCTTGGATGAGGTAAGCACCTCGTTAAGCACCTCGTAATCATCATGTGAGTTGAGGTCGTATTTCTTCACGAAGGCTTCCAGATCTTCCGGGTCACCCAGTAGTCCCAGGCACATCTTGCCTTCGACCCTGGTATCACGTGCCAGTGCACCGGCACCTATACGGGAAACACCTTCCGAACCACGATAGGCAGCTACGGTGCGTACCTTATATTGTGGTTCAAACTCGTCCAGGCTCTGGCCGACCAGTGGACTGCTCTCTGGCACACAGACTTCGAGCATCTCCATATCCATGCCATAGGTCTTCTTGAAGTAATCCAGAGTGCTTTCTGCAGTATCACTATCATCATTCTTATTTACTGGCAGGACGAAACGCCCAAAGACTACAAAATAGATAATACCAGCTGCAACTAAGGCAAGGCCGATGGGGGTCACCGAGAACAGCCCCCAGGTCTCCATCAGCTCCACTCCCTGCTGCTCAAGCCCCTTATTGGAGGTCAGGATCAGGTCATTCAAGAGGATCAGGGGACTTGAACCCACCATAGTGACGGTACCCCCCAGGATCGCAGTAAAGCCCATCGGCATGAGTAGACGTGACATCGGCAGACCGGAACGGGCTGAGATTCGACTAACAACAGGCAGGAAAAGGGCCGCTGCACCCACGTTCTGCATAAAACTGGAGATAAGCCCCACCGTGGCAGAGATAATTGGGATTATGCGTTTCTCAGTAGAACCGCCAGCCTTGAGAATAAAGGATGCCACCTGGGACATAATTCCGGTCTTATCAAGACCAGCACCAATAATCATAACCGCGATGATCGAGATAACAGCATTACCCGAAAAACCAACGAATAACTGCTTGTTGTCAACCAACCCCCCACTCAGGCCCATAATCGGCGCAAAAAGGCTCGTCAGGCCCAGCAACACCATGATCGTGACGGCAGCAACGTCGACCTCGACAATCTCAAACACAAACAGGTAAATGGTCAGCAACAGAATGGCCACAACCCACGCAATCTCAATCGTTGGCACAACATTGGCGGCATAGATGCCAAAAAGCACAAAGACAATAGCGGCGATGAACCGCTTGAGATTGGGGCCAGAAAGTAGCGCTTGCATGATTTTGTCCTGTTTTGAGGTCAGACCTTAATCCTGAGCGTTCCAGGGGGTGCGGATTATGCCAATAATTGCGACAGAACGCTATATTAATATGTGTCAATTGGCTCCATCAGGCGTCTGTAACTCGCTATAAAACCAATGAATTCTGTTAATAACCCTAAAAGTTACAGGTTTTTTCTTAGGGACAAACCAGTCCCCGATGAAGGGGTGTCGGTTAAATCAGATACCACAAGATCCATGTCCAGAGATAATGATTCTTACTAATTCGCGATCAAAGCGCATTGCCCTGAACTTCTCGGCCTCGGCACTCAAAATCTCAGCTTGTTATAAAGGACAAAAAAATAGGCATGGGGCCGAGGGTGAGATTAGTGACCGAGATCTCAGCTGCCTCGCTATGCTCGGCAGTCGAACCCGTCTCTTCCACGATCGAGGGTTCGAATAGCACCCTGTAAATATTAAAAAAGCCCCGAAATAATGGGCCTTTTTTAATATTGGCGGAGAGGGAGGGATTAGCGCCCAAGGGGCGCAGCTGCC